>NZ_BAAKJE010000124.1:0-53454 GCF_059704565.1 Massilia sp. NBRC 108631 | reverse complement strand
AGGGTTAATTATCCGTACGGATAATTAACCCTGACCCCATATTGCTGCCTGGAAGCCCGCGTGATGCGGGCTTTTCCGTTTTAGCGGTTGCCGCGGTCGATGGCGTCCTTGACCGCTTCCTTGGCGTCGCCTACGCCTTTCTGCAGCTTGCCTTCGGATTGCTTGGCCAGGCCCTTGGCCTGCTGTTCGGAGCTGCCTACCAGTTCGCCCACTTCCTGCTGAACTTTACCGGCGATGTCTTTCGCTTTGCCTTTGACTTGGTCCTTGTTCATGATGCTCTCCTTGGTTGGTTAGGCTCACACGCAGATGCGGTGTGCTGGAGTGCATCGTAGCCCCCGGTCCCCCATGCTTCTGTACGCTCGCGCACACTAAGCGGACATTGGCTTGCGCCACAAGCTGGCCAGCCAGGGCTGCTGTTCACGCGGCAGGCCGGGCGGACGGTAGTAGTGGCCCAGCGCCTCGAAGCCGGCGGCGGTCAGGTACCGTTCCCAGGTTTCATAATCGTAGTAGCTGCCGTAGCGCGGGCCGTTCCAGCCTTCGCGGTTGTCGCCGCGCGGGTTGGAACTGAACAGTACGCCATCCGGCTTGAGCGCGGCGTGCAGGCGCAGCAGCACGTCCGGCAGGGCGGCGCTGGGGACGTGGAACAAGGAGGCATTGGCAAAGATGCCGTCGAACTCGCCGGGCGGCAAGTCGAGCTGCACGAAGTCCTGCTGCCACACTTCGCAGCCGCTCCAGGCGCGCGCCATGCGCACGAACTCGGCCGAGCCATCGACCCCGACTGCACTGTGGCCCAGCCCGCTAAAGGTCTTGAGGTCGCGCCCCGGCCCGCAGCCCACGTCGAGGATGCGGTATGGGGCGCTGGACCGGATGGCGCCCAGCAGCGCAGACACGTTCTGGCTGACGTCGTGGTCGCGCGTGCCTTCGAAAAACTGCTGCGCACTGTGCTCGTAGTGCTGCAGCGTGGCCTGCGTGATCTGCGTGATCTGCTTGAGTTGCTTGATGTCGTTATCCGGTTCCATGCCCCTACTTTACCAGACGCGCACGCGCTGCTGCGGCGCCAGGTACAGCTGCTGGTTGGGCTGGACGTTGAAGGCCTTGTACCACGCGTCCAGGTTGCGCACGGTGTAGGTGCGCCATTGGGCCGGGGCGTGGCCGTCCGTCATCACCTGGCGCCGCAGCGACGGTTCGCGCGTCACGGTGCGCCAGCCTTGCGCGTAGCCGAGGAAGAAGGCGCGGTCGTCGGCTTGCGGGTTGGCGATCTTGAACGCGTCGTAGGAAGCCGCCAGGCCGGCCAGGTCGGACAGGTTTTCGCTCAAGGTCAGCTGGCCGTTGATGGCCAGGTCCGCGAACGGTTTGTAGCCGCTGTACTGCGCCACCAGTGCGCCCGAGGCGGTCTTGAAGTGGGCCGCGTCGGCCGGGGTCCACCAGTCGCGCAGGCGGCCTTCGGAGTCGAACTGGGAGCCGGCGTCGTCGAAGCTGTGGCTGATTTCGTGACCGATGATGGCGCCGATGGCGCCGTAGTTTTGCGCGTCCGGCCCCTTCGGATCGAAGAACGGCGGCTGCAGGATGGCGGCCGGGAAGTTCAGCGCGTTCTGCATCGGCATGTTGACGGCGTTGACCAGTTGCGGCGGCATGCACCACTCCTTGCCATCCACCGGCTGGTTCAGCTTGGCCAGCTGCTGGACGTAGCGCAGGCGCGAGGCGCGCTCGGCGTTGCCGTAGGCGTCGTCGGCCTTGACCGCCAGCTGGGCGTAGGCGGTGAATTTGTCCGGATAGCCGACGCCGACGTACAGCGCGTCCAGCTTGGCGTGCGCTTCCTTGCGGGTGGCCGGCGCCATCCAGTCCAGCCGGTCGATGCGGCCGTGGAAGGCGTGCACGATGTTGGCCACCATTTGCTGCAGCTTGGCCTTGGCTTCGGGCGGGAAATATTTGGCGACGTACATCTTGCCGACGGCGTCCGGCATGCCATGGTTGACGGCGTCCAAGCCCCGCTTCCAGCGCGCGGCCATCTGCGGCGTGCCGCCCAGGGTGCGGCCGTAAAAGTCAAAATGCTGCTCGCTGAACACTTGCGGCAGGTGCGCGGCATTGGTGTTGATGGTGTGGAAGGCGAGGAAGTCTTTCCACGCGTCCAGCGAACATTCCTTCAGCAGCGCGGCCACGCCCACCACGGCGCCCGGATGCCACAGCATGAACTGTTGCTGGCGGCCCAGGCCGGCAGTGTGGAAGAACAGCTTCCAGTCCATGCCCGGCGCCTTCTTCGCGAAGTCGGCGGCGCGCCAGGTATTGTTGGCCTTGAGCACGTCGGCCGAGTCTTCGCGGCTGGCGTGGGTCAGCGCCAGCTTGCGCTCCAGTTCGTATACGCGCGCGGCGCGGGTTTCCGGGTCGCTATAGCCGGCCAGCTTGAACATGGCGGCGATGTGGGCCTGGTAGGCGGTGCGCAGCTTGTGCATGCGCTCGTTGTCTTCCAGGTAGTACACCCGGTCCGGCAGACCCAGCCCGCCCTGCAGCAGGTAGGGCATGTTGCGCTTGGGCTCGTTCAAACCCTGCGCCACCCACAGGCCCAGGATGTTCTCGGTGTGGAATTCGGTGTTGTTGAGCGGATCGACGTCGGCGCGCAGCGTGGCGGCCAGCGCGCGGGTCAGCTCGGTCTTGTCTTTGATGGCGGCGATCTTCTTGAGCGCCGGCTGCATGGGCGCCAGGCCCCTGGCCTCGATGGCGGCCTCGTCCATGAAAGCGCGATAGTAGTCGCTTACTTTCAGCGCTTCGGCGTCGGCCTGCTTGTCGCCCGGCACCGCTTCGACCAGCTTGATGATGCGCTGGTTGGTTTCCTCGGCCAGCTGGGCCATGGAACTCCAGCTGCCACGGTCGGCCGGGATCTGGGCGGACTTCAGCCAGTCCGCATTGGCGTAGGCAAAGAAATCGTCGCCAGGCTGCACCATGGCGGCGGCGGGGACGGCAGGCGTCTCCGCCGGGCCCGCGCAGGCAGGCGCGATGGCCTGCAGCGCGCCGGCCAATGCGAAGCTGAGTACGGTCTTGATGGGTGCGTGCATGTTCCTGTTTCCTGTTGTTGTGTTTTTGGTCGGCGTGGTACGCCAGCATCCACTCTAAGCAAGTGCCCGCCGGGATGCGAGCGTTGTGCGACAGGCTGCAGATTCCAGGGATGCGCTGCAGAATACAGGGAATGCTGTGCGTCAATGCTACGCCCGGCATAAAAAGGCCACAAAATTGGGGCGAATCGCTATATAGTTCACCTACAGCAACGCACATAAAACCAGGAGAGCCCCCTATGAAACTTGAAGCCCTTTTCCAGAACCCGACTGCGTTGCCCACGGCTCCCAAGGTTGTTGAAGAACTGATCAGCAGCTTCGACAAGGCCAGCGTTTCGACCGAAGAAATCGCGAAAAAATTGTCCACCGACCCAGTGCTCAGCGCCAAGCTGCTGCGCCTGGCCAACTCGGCCTACTACCACGTCTCGCGCAGCATCGGCACCGTCGAGGACGCCGTGCTGATGCTGGGCTTCGTCACCGTGCGCACGCTGGTGATCAGCTCCGGCCTGGTGAGCGGTTTCAAGACCGTGCCCGGCCTGGACCTCAAACAATTCTGGCGCTACAGCCTGTACACCGCAGTGTCGGCCAAGTGGATTGCCAAAAAGACCAAAGAGAACACCGACCTGGCGTTCACCATCGGCATGATGCACGCCATCGGCCAACTGGTGATGCACGCCGCCATGCCCGAGCAAGCCATGCAGCTGGACAAGGTTGCCGGTCCGCTGGACTCGCGCCGCCTGGATGCCGAGCAAGCGTCGCTGGCCTACACCTTCGCCGACGTGGGCGCGGAACTGGCCAAGCGCTGGAAGTTCCCGGAAGCGTTCTCCGAGACCATCATGGCCTTCCCCGACCCGATGAACCACGAGCACGGCACCCGCCTGGCCGGCATCATCCACCTGGCCGCCTGGCGCGCGCGCGTGGAAGAGAACAAGCTGACCGACGAGGAAATCGAAGCCTGCTATCCGACCGAGATCGCCGAGGAACTGGGCCTGGAGCCGAACGCGCTGATCGACGACATGCCGCCGCCTAGCGAACTGAGCGCTGGCCTGGAAGAACTGGTCAAATAAAGCCCTGCCTGCCAGCCGCCGGCCGGCGCCGCCCTTCGGGGCCGCGCCGGCCTTGTTTTTTTGCCTATCCCAAAACTATTTTCAAATTATTTTTCAAAAACCCTAAAGTTCCCGAAACGCATGACGTTAATCCAGACAAGCAGTAATCCATTTTTACTTTTCAGGATGCGCCATGACCTCCAACGAAGTCCTCTCGATGTACGAAAATGTTGCCAGCCTGACCAATAACATGGCCATGGCAGCACGCGCGAGCGACTGGGAGAGCCTGGGCCGCCTGGAAAAGCAGACTGCGATGGCAACCGCCACCGTTGCTGCCGGCGCCACCGTCGCCCCGCTGGACGGCGCAGCGCGCCAGCGCAAGATTGACCTGCTGAAGCAAATCCTGGCCAACGACCGCGCCATCCGCGACGTGACCGAACCCTGGCTGAACCGCACGCCCGGCATGGCCCAGTAGCATGGCCCAGTAAGCCGTCCACGCCCCAACGAAAAAAAGCGCCTCACGGCGCTTTTTTTTGCCTGAGAGGAAAATGGAGCCTGACCCCATTTTCCCTTCTGACAATATTACCGGCTGATTGCTACGCGCAGGGACAAGGCGATGCCCTTGGCGGCCTGGCGGATTTCGTCCAGCGAGGGGAAGCTGGGGGCGATGCGGATGTGGCTGTCGTCCGGATCGTTGCCGTAGGGGTAGGCGGCGCCTGCCGGGGTCAGCGTGATGCCGGCTTCTTTCGCCAGCGCGATGGTGCGCTTGGCGGCGCCCGGCGGGGTCACCAGGTCAATGAAGTAGCCGCCTTTCGGACGGGTCCAGCTCACACCTTCCACTTGCCCCAGGTATTCCTCGAATTGCGCCAGCACGATGTCGAACTTGGGCTTGAGCAGCGCGCGGTGCTGTTCCATCAGCGCTTCCACGGTGGCCTTGTCCTTCAGGAAGCGCACGTGGCGCAGCTGGTTGACTTTGTCCGGGCCAATGCTGCGGATGCCGGCGTGCTTGCTCCACCAGGCGATGTTGGCCGGCGAAGCGGCCAGCGCGGCTACGCCGGAGCCGGCCCAGCTGACCTTGGAGCTGGAGGCAAACACGATGGCGCGGTCCGGCTGGCCGGCCTTGGCGCACTCGTCCAGGATATTGGCCATGCCGATCTTCTCGTCGCCCAGGTGGTGGAAGCGGTAGGCGTCGTCCCACATCAGGCGGAAGTCGGGGGCGGCGGTTTTCATGGCGGCCAGGCGGCGCACGGTTTCGTCCGAGTAGACCACGCCGCCCGGGTTGCTGTACTTGGGCACGCACCACATGCCCTTGATGCTGGCGTCGGACGCGACCAGGCGTTCGACCAGGTCCATGTCCAGGCCGTCGTCGGTCATCGGGATGTTGATCATCTTGATGCCGCGCTGCTCGCAAATGGCGAAGTGGCGGTCGTAGCCCGGCACCGGGCACAGGAAGCTGACCGGCTGGCCGGACGAGATCCATGGCGCATGGCCGGGCACGCCCAGCAGCAGGCTGTAGACGACGACGTCGTGCATCAGCGACAGGCTGGCGCTGCTGTCGACCACCACTTGCGCAGCCGGCACGTCCAGCAGTTCGGCGAACAGGGCGCGCGCTTCCGGCAGGCCCACGCCCCCGCCATAGTTGCGGGTGTCGGTGCCGTCGCCGGCGGCGTAGCCGTCCAGCGCGGCCATCAGCTGGTTGGACAGGTCCAGTTGCTCGGGCGCGGGCTTGCCGCGCGACATGTCAAGTTTCAGGCCGAGTTGCTTGAATGCGTCGTATTGCGACGCGATGGTGGCGGAAGTTGCGGTGCTCATGATGCCTTTCCTATGGATTGAAAGCGGGTGCGCAGTGCGCGGGCACCACCCAGCGCCTGTCGCCAGGCGGGAGCGCTGGCTATGCTGACAAGAAAGGAACGGAAAGAATGCTGAAGAGCGGCGGCCGGGTCAGTCGCCGGGATAGTCATGCTTGCGCATGCCGGGATGGCAACCCGGCGAGTATAGCGCGTTTTGCGCACCGCCGCCGGCACCGCTCGCATGGTGCTTATTCCTTCTCGGGTATAGCCTCGTCCGCCACTGCGGCTTCCGGCGCGGCGGCGCTCTTGTTCCTGCGCCAGCCTTGCCACACTTTCAGGGGCTCGGTGGAGAATTTGATCTTCTTGCGGCGAATCAGATAGGCCAGCAGGCCGCCGGCCAGCGCCAGCAGCAGGACGCCGCCCACCACCATGGTGGTGGTGTTGATGCCGCCGGCCTCGCGCTTTTTCTTGCCGTTGACCTTAGGCGGCGCGGAAGGCGGAATGACCGTGCCTGCCTTGTTGGCCGCTTCGGCCGCGCCGGCGGCTGCCGATGCTGCCGGGGCGGCTTGGGGACCTGGCGCCGGCGCGGACGCGGCGGCATTGGCGGCATTGACGGCAGATGCAGCGGAAGACGCAGCTGGTGCTGCGGCCGCTGCACCGCCCTGCCCCAAAGCCGCCTGCAATTGCTTGACCTTGTCTTCCAGGTCCACCAGCTTGGTCTTCAGCTCGGCATTGGTCTGGTCCAGCGCCACGCACTGCTGAGCTTCGGCGTCGGACTGGCCGGGTGCGCAAACGCCGGCCTTGGCCGCACCGGTTTTGCTCCTGGCCACGCGCGGCTCAGACCCAAGCTTGATCGGTACCGCCGCCGGGCCCGGCTTGACCTCGGCCGCAGGCGGCGGCGTGGAAGCGGCATCGCCGGCGGCATCGCGCGCGGCGTTGGCTGCGGCGCGCAACCTCGCGGCGCGCATGGCAGCTGCGCGGTTGGCTGCCGCCTGGGCTTCCTGGGCGGCGCGCTCGGCGGCGGACGGTGCGGCGGCGGGGCCGACGCCGGCGTCGACCGCTAACGGCGGTGCGGTTTGCGGCCGTGGCGCGGCAGCGGCAAGCGCAGCGGCTGAAACGGTAGAAGCAGGCAGCGCAGGCGCCGCGGAGCGCACCGGCGGCGGCTCCGGCGTCAGCCACAGCGTGGCGGAACGCACGCTGGCGCGGCTGCCCGCACCCAGTTCAAAAAAGAGATGCACCAGTTCGGCGTCCAGCGGCTGCAACGTCGTTAAATGCAAAAACTGCCGGTTGTCCCGCCTGACCACCGACATGCGCAGCGACGACAGCGCCGGATGCATGCGCACGTTGGCGCCCAGGTAGATATTCTGTCCGGCCAGCCTGACCTGCACGCCCGCCTGGTCCTCCGGCGTCAGCATCACCAGCTCAATGTCGGCCGACAGCTGCTGCCCGATATGCGAGCGCACCACCACATCGCCCAGCTCTGCCGCTGGCGCGATGGACGGCAAGGCAGCGCACGAGAAGGCGGCCGCCAGCACGATGGCGCCGGCGCGGCGGGCGGGAAAACGGTAAGGGCTACGCTGCATGTATTCGGGGTCGCTAGGCTGCGAATTTCTAAAGTGTAACAGTCTTAACGGCTGGAATTCCCGGTTTTGAAGTCCTGCGCCGGAATTTGGACTCTGCGCTACACTAATTGCATATTCCATCACGAGAGGCATCCATGAGTACCCGTTCCGAGCGAGACAGTTTTGGCCCGATCGACGTCCCCGCAGATAAACTGTGGGGCGCGCAAACCCAGCGCTCGCTGGAACACTTCGCCATCTCCACCGAACGCATGCCGCCCGAGCTGATCAACGCGCTGGCCAGCGTCAAGCGCGCCGCAGCCCGCGTCAACTTCGACCTCGGCCTGCTGGACGAAGCCAAGGCCTCGGCCATCACCCAGGCGGCGGACGAAGTATTGGCCGGCCAGCACGCAGGCGAATTCCCGCTGGCCGTGTGGCAAACCGGTTCCGGCACCCAGTCCAATATGAACATGAACGAAGTGCTGGCCAACCGGGGTTCGGAAATCCTGGGCGGCGAGCGCGGCGAACAACGCCTGCTGCACCCGAACGACCATGTGAACATGGGCCAGTCGTCCAATGACATCTTCCCCACCGCCATCCACGTGGCCTCGGCCAACGCCCTCGCCCACGCCGTGCTGCCCGCGCTGCGCGACCTGCGCGCCACGCTGGACGCCAAGGCCAAGGCCTTCGCCGATATCGTCAAGATCGGCCGCACCCACCTGCAGGACGCCACGCCGCTGACCCTGGGCCAGGAATTCTCCGGTTACGTGGCCCAGCTGGACTACGCCGACCTGGCCATTACCGCCGCCCTGCCCCCGCTGCTGGAACTGGCCGCCGGCGGCACGGCAGTGGGCACCGGCCTGAACGCGCACCCGGAATACGCCACCCGCATCGCCGCCGAGCTGGCCGACCGCTTGCAGCTGCCGTTCGAAACCGCCGACAACAAATTCGCCGCCCTGGCCGCGCACGACGCGCTGGTGGCCGCCCACGGCGCCATGAAAACCCTGGCCACGGCGCTGATGAAAATCGCTAACGACGTGCGCTGGATGGCCTCCGGCCCGCGCTCGGGACTGGGCGAGATCACCATCCCGGAAAACGAGCCGGGCAGCTCCATCATGCCGGGCAAGGTCAACCCTACCCAGTGCGAAGCCGTTACCATGCTGTGCTGCCAGGTGTTCGGCAACGATGTCGCCATTACCGTGGGCGGCGCCTCCGGCAACTTCGAGCTGAACGTGTACAAGCCGCTGATCGCGCACAACTTCCTGCAAAGCGCGCGCCTGCTGGCCGATGGCATGCGCAGCTTCGACCATCATTGCGCGCAGGGCATCGAGGCCAACCTGGGCCGCATCGGCGAGCTGATGGAACGGTCGCTGATGCTGGTCACTGCGCTGGCGCCGCATATAGGCTATGATCGCGCCGCGCAAATTGCCAAGAAGGCGCAGCACGACGGCACGACATTGAAGGAAGCAGCGCTGGCACTGGGCTTCGTCAGCGCGGAACAGTTCGACCAGTGGATCGTGCCGCTGGAGATGACGCAGCCCAGCGCCAGGGCTTGAGCCTGTGCGCTTCGGCTGAATTTTTTGATAACTGAACAACACGTCATCGCGACAAAGGATAAAATAAATGCAAAAGGTTAGTTTTGAACTGACGTCGGAATTCATCGAACTGAACCAGCTGTTGAAAAACGTGGGCCTGTGCGACAGCGGCGGCGCCGGCAAGGTGCTGGTGGCCAGCGGCCAGGTGAAAGTCGACGGCAAGCAGGAATTGCGCAAGACCTGCAAGATACGCGCAGGTCAGCAAGTCAGCGTAGGCGATGTGCGCATCAGCGTCGAGGGTGACAGCGGCGCAGACGGCGCTTGATCGGGCTTGAGTGGCAAGGCAGGAATCGCAATTGCAATATTTCTTGCATTTGGGCAATCAATCGCTAAGCTGAAGGTGGAGCAGGCTGTGCCTGTTCCGCACAGCGATGTTGCTCAACCAGCAGGAGGGGGATCGCCATGGACGGCCCTGAACACAAGCTGCAAACCCAGGAGCGCCTGATCGGCGATTTGCGGCAAGTGATTGAAAACGCGGAAGAACTCCTGAAAAACACCGACCAGCACACCAGCGCGCTGTACCAGAACGCGCGAGCGAAGCTCACCCAGGCGCTGCAGGCCGCCACCGAAGAACTGGCGCGTTTCGAAGACGCGCAACTGGCGCGCATGATCGCCGCCACCCATGCCGCCAGCTTGCAGCACCGCGACAGCAGCGGTGAAGCCAAGCTGATGCGCGCGTTCCGCTAACCGTTCCTTGCCACCGTCAATCCGGCCGTTTCTTCCCGATCAATGCATCGAGCGAAAAACGGCCCGGACCGAAGGCCACCACGACCAGCAGCATCGCTCCCCAGTAAAAATGGTCATTGATGGCCGCCGGGCATTCAAAGCTGAACAGCTGTGGATAGGAAAGCACGGCCATGGCATTGACGAAGAACAGCGCCAGCGCGGCCGGACGCGAGAACAGCCCGACAAACAGCAGCAGCGGCAGCACCAGTTCGCCGCCGGTGCCCATGTAGGCAGCCAGGTCCGGCGGCAATAGCGGCACCTGGTATTCATCGTGGAACAGCGCCAGCGTCGTGCTCCAGTCGTTCACTTTGGTCAGGCCGGCTTTCAGAAATTGCCAGCCGACGTACAGCCGGACCGCCAGGCTGGCCAGCGAGCCGCCCCATGCGCTCAGCGCGGCGTCGTAGCGGGTGGACAGGCGATGCAATGCAGACAGGTTTTTCATGTCAGTCTCGATTCCAGGTTGGGGCAGCCAGCGGCTGCGGTATCAATGCGTGAGCGTGGCGCCCGGCGTGCGGATCGCACTGAACACGGCGTGGTCCAGCCATTGCTGCAAGTGCGCGGCGACGTCGAACGCTTCGTCCTGCTCGAACGCGGCGTCCAGCGCGGCGCCGAAATTGCCGCCGCCCTGCAGCACCGCCAGCGCGGCGTGGCCTGCGCTGCCGAGCGGCAGCACTGCGGTTTTCCAGCGGGCGCGGGTGATGAGCGCAAAACCGGGGATCTCCATGCTGTCCGGGAACGGCGGGCCATCAGACTGGTGCGCCAGCCACAACTGCACCACGTTCCAGCCGGATGCGAACAGGCTGCATGCGCGGCGCAGCGCCAGGTGCGCCTGTTCCAGTTGCTCGGGCGGGACGGCGGCCAGATCGGCAGCCGGCACCGCGGGCGAGTCGGCCGCATAGTGGGCGCGGTGCAGCGCCCATTCGAGCCTGGCCATGTCGGGCAGGTATGGGAGAGCGGCGGTGTGCGGGAAGTCTGCAAGGAAGCCGGCAAAGCCGGCGCCGAACTGGTTCAGGTCGCCGCTGGAGGACGGGTGCGCGCGGCCGTATTGCCCGCTCAGGCCGCCGAAGAATTCTTCGCCCACCAGCTGGGCAATCACCGGATAGGCATTGGCCAGGGTTTTGTGCCAGCTGACGGCCAGATTGCCGCGATACAGAGCGTAGCGCTGCTCGTTGGCATCGCCCCGGCAGGCCGCCAGCACAGGGCCGGCATCGGCGACGTCGAGCAAGCCGGCGGCGAAGGCTTGCTGGCTACCGGCCAGCTTGGCCAGCCCGCCCGGCACTGCGGGCGCGCGGCCATCGCTCTGCCGCACGTCCGGCAGCGGCAGCCGCACTTGCCGTGGCCCGGCGGCCCATCTCTCAGCCATTGCGCGCGCTTTGCCGGCCTCGCCCAGCAGCACGTCGAGCTCGGGAATATCGGTATCCCACTCGATCAGCGTGGGCAGCCAGCCGAAGCGGCGCAGAGCGGCTTCGTACAATGCCCAAACCGGCTCGGCCACCGCCGCACCATGGTGGTCGATCACCGCGTCCGGCGTCACCAGGTGGCCCGCAAGGTGGATTTCGCCCACCGTGCCGGGTGCGATCGCGGCTAGCGCAGCCAGCGCGTCCTCGCCGTGATTGCATTGGTTCACATAAAGATTGTTGATGTCCAGCAGCAGCCCGCAACCGGTCCTCTGCGCCAGCGCCGCCATGAACTCGGCCTCGCTCATGGCGTCGCCGCGAAAGCGTAGATAGGTGGACACATTTTCCAGCAGTATCGTGCGTTGCAGCCTGTCCTGCACGCGATGCACTCGCTCGCACAGCAGATCCAGCGCGGCGCCGTCAAGCGCCAGCGGCAGCAAGTCATTGAGGTGGCGGCCGGCCACGGCTCCCCAGCACAAGTGCTCGGACACCAGTGCCGGCTGCACCGCCCGCACCAGCTCGCGCACGCGGTCCAGGTGCTCTTCGGAGAAGCCGCGCGCCGAACCCAGCCCCAGCCCCACGCCGTGCAGGCTCACCGGATAGTCGCGCCGCAAGTCCTGCAGCACGTGCCAGTCCCAGCCGCCCCGGTCGAGATAATTCTCGGTGTGTACTTCCAGCCACCCGGCCGTGGGCCGCTGCTCCAGGAAGCGGCGATAATGCTGCGCCCTCAGGCCAACGCCAACGCCCAGCGCGGGGGATGGATGGGCGTCGTGCGGCATGGCGGTGGCTCCGGGCGGCAGGGGCGATTACTTGGCTGGCGCGGTGGTCTTGCCGCCGGCTTTTTCGCAGGTGCCCTTGGCCACATATTTCCACTCGGTAGGCGCGTTGTCGGCTTTGGCCTGGCCGGCGCAGGAGTGGGTGCCATTGGACGAAGCACAGTCGTTCTGGCCGGCTTTGGCGATGCCGTAGCATTTTTCCTTGCCGGCGGCAGGTTCCATGGCCGAGGCGGACACGGTGGCGGCGCTGCAGACGGTTGCCAGGGCAGCGGCGATCAGGGCTTGACGTTTGTTCATGACTATCTCCTAAGGATAAGTAGGGTTATCGTTCTTGATGCGCAGAAGTCTGCGGCTGAAGCATAGTCGCGCACCGAGTTCGCATCCTTACATATTTTTTTGAATTCACAAAAGAAAAAGCCCGGCATCACCGAGCGGTGTCTCCGGGCTTGCTGGCGCGCGAGGAGCGCGGCGGCGGTCTACGCCGTGGTGTTGATGGTGTTGCCGAGGTTGGAAGGCAGGTTGGATGCCTTCGGTACAGGAGGGATCGCTTCGATCAGCGCCTGTGCGCTCGATGCCTGGACGTCCTGGGCTTTTTTCTGCACGGCCAAGGCCACGTCCTGCTTGAGGCCGGTGTCGGCGATACTGGTTGCTACGCGTGCAATTCCTGAAACGTCCATGACATCCTCCACTATGGGCTATCCCCTGTTTACGGGCGCTTTTGTGAAAGCTTTAGGGGGCCGGCGAAATAATTTTCACGCGTTGCCGCAGCCAGGCCAGGATGGCCGGCGGATTATTCAAATCCAGCCAGGCCAGGCCGTCGCGCAACTGGTCCGGCGGCGGCTGGTCGGAGGCCACTGCCGCGATGCGCGGGTCGGACGGGTACAGCGGCGGGCGCCCCGTTTCCGGGCGGTACACCTCCAGCTTGTAGTAGGGATAAGACTTGAAGCCTTCGACCAGGGTCAGGTCGGCGGGCGCCATGCGCGCCAGCTGCTCGTACAGCGTGGGTTCCGGGGCGCCGCGCAGCTCCTGGATAATGGCAAAGCGGTACGGGGAGGCCACCATCACTTCGGCCGCGCCGGCCATGCGCAGGCGCGCGGAATCCTTGCGCGGCGGCTCCAGCTCCAGGTCGTGGTGGCTGTGCTTGATGACATTGACGCGCAGACCCAGCGCGGCCAGCTGCGTCACCAGCAGTTCCAGCAGCGTGGTCTTGCCGCTGCCGGAGGTGCCGACGATGCCGATAACGTTGCCGGGAAGTTCGGGGAAATGTGGATGCATCAGAAGTTCTTTCAGTACGGCACGCGGTAGCGGTAGCCCTTGAAGGTGAAGATGGCCGCTTTCGGCAGCAGCTTTTCCAACACCAGGCCGGGGGCGACCTCCTCGCCTTCGCGGCGCAGGATTTTGTCGATCAGCACCAGGCGGTCGGCCGGGTTCTTGGAATACATATAGCCGCCCATGGTGATCGGCGGGATGCTGCGCTGTATCGGCTCCGGCAAGTCGCGCAGCAGTTGGACCGGCTCTTCCGTGACTTCGGCGACAGCGGCTGGCGCGGGTTTCGCCGGCGCAGGCTTCACCGCTTCGGCAGCGGCTAATTGAGCGGGAAGCGGCGCCGGAGCTGCCTGCACTGGCGTGGCAGCCTGCGGCAGCGCGGCCGGTCCGGCCACGGCAAGCTTGGCGGCGGGCGGCGAGGCCGGCATCCCGGCAGCAGCGCCTGGCGGCGGCGCTGGAGGCTCGGCGGGCGGCGCAACCGCAGGCGCAACGGCGGCGGCAGGCGCCGGCGCCGATGCAGCAGCAGCAGCAGCAGCAGCAGCAGCAGCGCCAGTGCCGGGCGCGGCAGGCACTGCCGCCACCGCTGGCGCCTGGCCAACAAGCGCGGCGGGTACCGGCGCGGCAGGGGCGGCAGGAGCGGCTTGCTCGCGCCATGCCAGCGCGGCCGCGCCGGCAATGACCACCGCTCCGGCGGCCAGCGCCAGTGGCTTCCATGGCAGCCCTGGCGCGCGGCGGGTTGCCACCGCATCCAGGGTGGGCGCGTGGATGGTCGGCGTGGCGCCCAACTGGCGTTCCGCTTGCGCCTTCTTGAGCGCTTCAAGTATGTACGACATGATTATTTCCCCGCCACGGCCACGCCGGGCTTAGCCGGCGCCAGCAGGCGCGGTTCGTTCACGCCGCCCAGCTGGTTCAGCCTGATAAAAGTCTTCGGCCCCGCGACACCGTCCGCCTTCAAGTTCTGGCTGAGCTGAAATTCGCGCAGCAGGCGCTGGGTTTCCGCGTCCATGGGCCGGTTTTCCGGCGGCGTGCGGGCGCCGCTCAGCGCCGCCAGGCGCTTGGCCAGCCAGTCCACGTCCGGTCCCTGCTGGCCGGCCGACACCTCGTCGCGCCATGCACGCGGCGCGCGCCACAGCGTGACGAAGGTGCCGTCAAAGCGGCCGGCCAGCGCCTCCAGCCGCACGGTTTCACGCTTGCCGGCAATTTCCAGCGTGGCGCCCTGCCCGTCCATCGCAGTCAGCACTGCGTAGCGCGGCGCCACCGGGTCATCGATCAGTTTCAGCACCGCCGGGCGGTCCAGCAAGCGCAAATCGTCCAGGCCGCCTTTGCCGAACAAGCAGCGCAAGTTCAGTTTCGCGGCGGCCGGGCAGAATTCGCCCGCCGGCACAGCCTGCCCCCACAGCGTAGCCATCTGCCGCAGCGCAAGCTGGACACTTGCCGCCGCGTTCGCAGCGGCGCCAGCAGCCGGGCTTGCAACCAGGGGCGCACCCGGCGCCGGCTGCAATGCGGCGACTGGCGTGCCGGAAGCCGCCGGGGGCGGCGGCGTTGCGGCGGAAGGCGCGGCTGCAACCGTCGCCAGCCCCGTCCTGTCAGGCACCACAACCGTCACCGGGTGCGACATCAGTTGCCAGGCGGCGGTGGCGGTCAAGGCCGCACCCGCCAGCACGCCGGCGGCGACGGCCGGCCACAGGCGCTTGGCCGGCGCCGTACCGGTCTCGGTGGCGAACACCTCGGCGGCGGCGCGGCGCAGGATGGTGCGCGTGACTTGCGGCGCGTTTTCGACATAGGCGCCCAGCATGGCGCGGTCGCACAGCAGGTTGATGCGGCGCGGCACGCCCTTGGTCAGCTGGTGAATCTGCGGCATCAGGCTGGCCGGGAACGGCGCCGCGCCAACCGAGCCGGCCACCGCCAGCCGGTGTCCGATGTAGCTGCCGGTTTCCGCCACGGACAGCGAACCCAGGTGATAGCGCGCGATCACGCGCTGCGCCAGCTGCTCCAGCTCGGGCCGGGCCAGCATGGCGCGCAGCTCGGGCTGGCCGATCAGGATGATCTGCAGCAGCTTGCGCTCGCTGGTTTCCAGGTTGGTCAGCAGGCGCAGCTGCTCGAGCACGTCGGCCGACAGGTTCTGCGCCTCGTCGATGATCAGCACATTGTTGCGGCCCTGCGCGTGGCTCTCCAGCAAGTGCTGGTTGATGCCGTCCACATAGGCTTTGACACTGACCGCGCCGGCTCCCTGCGGCGCCAGCGTAATGCGGAATTCATCGCAGATCGACAGCAGCAGCTCTTCCACGGACAGCTTGGGATTGAAGATGTAGCCCAGCTGGCAATTTTCAGGAATCTGTTCCATGAAGCAGCGGCACACGGTGGTCTTGCCGGCGCCGATCTCGCCGGTCAGCAGCACGAAGCCGCCGCCGCTGCCCACCCCGTACAGCAAGTGCGCCAGCGCTTCGCGGTGGCGTTCGCTCATGTACAAATAGCGCGGGTCGGGCGCGATGGAAAACGGCGATTGTTTCAGGTTGAAAAATTGCGTGTACATGTAGTCCCTGGATGAACGCCCGGCCAAGCCCGCGCTGCGGCCCGCCGTCAGCGCAGGGCAGGCGGCAGCGGCTTGAACTTGGCGCAGTAAATCTTGGCCCTGCGGTCGGCGTACACGATGCGGCTGCCCAGCGCGGCTTGCCGCACCGGAAAGCGCGAATTGTCAATTTTCGCATACCGCAGCCCATCCTGGGCAATGATGGCTTCTTCCAGCTTTTCCGGCGTGCTTTCAGCCACCGCGCCAACGAACACCATGGGCCAGCTGTCGTCGCTGACGATCACTTCCACGATCTCCTGGCCCCACAGCCGCGCGTCCTCGGTGCGGAACCACCAGGCGCCGCCTTCGCGCTTGTATGGCGGGCCGAAGAACTTGACCATGTAGTCATAGTAAAAGCGGTTGCTGGTTTCGTCGCGGCACAGCAGGCCACTGCCGATCACCGTGCCGAAAGTGGTGGGCGGCGCAGCCTGCGTTGCCGGCAAGGCCAGCAGCAGGCTCAGCGCGAAAACGGCTGTCAACGAGGGGGGCAGGCAGCGCATTACTAGATTTTGGACATCCACGCGCGGTTGGCGCTGATCTTGGCCTTGGCGGCCGCCGGCAACGCGTCATAGCAGCCGGGATACTGCTTCAGCGCGCTCTCGCGCACTTCCTTCTGCAAACCGTTTATCAGGAAGACATAGAGAGTGCCACCTTCGCTGGTTTTCCTGGTCCCTATGTATTTGATCATGCTGATTCTCCTTCCCGGCTTGGCATGCGCTCCGCCGGCGTCGCTCTGCAACCATTATGACATCTCTGGGAGCTTCTAATGGTATTTCGCGTGGCTATGCCGCTACACAACTTAACGGTATGGAACCGGGAAATCTATAGGGCGCCGATAATTGCTGACATTGGAATTGTGCATTGCGATTATGCGGCTTTTTCAAGCCAATGGCGCTGTATACACTGGGCTCATATTGATGTGGAAACACTTCTTCCCTCTTCCCTCTTCCCTCTTCCCGCAAGGAGCCAGACCATGAAATCGCTGAAACTGATTGCCGCCCTGACCGTCCTGAGCGCCGCCTCCGCCTTCGCGTCCGACGCGCCCAAGGCCGAAGCACAAGCCCCGGCCGACGCCAAGCCGGCCCCGGTGCTGCTGGCAAGCGCAGCCACCCCGGCCGCCGCTGCCGGCCTTGCCACCGCCGTGGCCGCCCCCCTGGCACCGGCCAAAAAAGACATTGGCCGCTCGCGCGCCGAGGTGCAGCGTGAAGCCGTCGAGGCGGTGCGCAACCATGAAAACACCCTGTCCAGGGACTTGAGCTTCTATACCAGATAAGCGCCCTGCCCCTGCCTGTGCGGCGCTGCATTTCAGCGCCGCTATTTTGCAGTTGATCCCGCGATTTCGCGCTTTCATCCCATTCCGCCTACCGCGCGCTGCTTTTTATCATATTGTTCACACACTTCCCGCCCCCTGGGTGAAAACTACAGTGTGAAAACTATATGAATAAGCTGATCAAACAAACCGCCCTGGCCTCCCTCCTGGTAGCGGGCGGCGCCATCTCCCTGGCCAGCCGCGCGGAAACCGCCCCGTCCAACGCCGTGGCCAATGAAGCACGCCCGGTGGCGGCCTTCACGGCCATCGAACTGGCCGGCCCCTACAACGTGGTCATCAAGGATGACGGCGGCCGCGCAGTGGAAGTGCGCGGCACCCGCAAGCAGCTGGACAACCTGGAAACCATAGTGCAAAACGGCACGCTGATCGTGCGCCCGGTCAAGCGCAACGGCTTTTCCTTCCAGTTCGGCAAGACCGCCGAACCGCCCACCGTGCGCATCAGCGCGGCAGGCCTGAAAAGCCTAATCGCAGGCGGCTCCGGCGACGTGCGCGCCGACCTGATCAAGGGGCAGCAATTCGCGCTCACGGCCAGCGGCTCCGGCGACGTGGAAGCCAGCGGCGCGGTCGGCAACCTGGTGGTGCGCGCCGGCGGCAGCGGCGACCTGGACATGCGCCAGCTGAAAAGCGGCAGCGTGAACCTGCAGATGAGCGGCTCCGGCGACGTGCAGGCCGGCGCCGTCAGCATGGACCTGAACGCCGAACTGAGCGGCTCGGGCGACCTGGAAGCCACCGAGCTGCGCACCAACACCGTCAACGCGCTGATGCACAGCTCCGGCAGCGTGACCCTGGGCGGCAGCAGCAAGGAAATCCGCGCCGAGATTACCGGCTCGGGCGACCTGGAGGCGTGCGGCCTGGCAGTGGAAAACGCCAGCGCCATGCTGCGCAGTTCGGGCAACGCCTGCATCGCCGGCAACATCAAGAAATTCGACGCCGAGGTACATGGTTCGGGCGACCTGAGCGCGCGCGGCCTGGCCAGCAACAATGTGCGCGTCATCCTGGACAGCTCGGGCAGCGTGGAACTGTCCGGCACCAGCAATACGCTGAGCGCCGAAGTGAACGGTTCGGGCGACCTGGACGCCAAGGGCCTGGTGGTGGCGCGCGCCGTCACCCGCAACCGCGGCCCCGGCAATATCTTCCTCAAGAAGGTGAGCGACTCGCTGGACGCCGAAGTGCGCGGTTCCGGCGAGCTGAAAACCACCGCTGAATGCAAGGACGTGAAACTGACCATGAGCGGCCCGGGCCAGGTCCACCTGGACGGCAACACCGCCAACCTGAACGCCCGCCTGAGCGGCTCCGGCAACCTGGAGGCGCGCGGCCTGGTGGCCAAGCAGGCCGACGTGGTGGTGCGCGGCCCGGGCAGCGCCTGGGTCCACGTGCAGGGCAAACTGAACACTGAGGGCAAACAGTCCGGTGCGGAAGGCTCGCGCATGGTGATGATAGATCGCAGCGGCGTACGCCCCAGCCGCGACAATTGACGGTGGAGGCGGGCCTGCGGGTCCGCCCAGCCAGACTTTCCCGAACGCCCGGCCCCGAGCCGGGCGTTTTTGCGTTTACGGTCCCGCCCCCTGAAAATTGGCCTTATGCCAGACCAGATTCAATACCAACGCAACAAAATAATTTACCCTTAAAAAACAAAGATATAAGCAATAATTGCCGCCTTGGAAAGCAAGTCCACTTAACCCAAATACAATACCAGTTAAATACCTGTTGACAAGCTGGTTAGGCAACCATATAGTGCCCCACAGCTCCTCACATACACATGAACATGATCGAATTCTTAATCGGCGTCGATGGCGGCGGCAGCGGTACCCGGGTGCGCCTGATGCGCAGCAACGGCGCGCCGCTGGGCGAAGGCGACAGCGGTCCTTCTGGCCTGCTGCACGGCATCAAGAACGCGTGGTCCTCGGTCGAGGATGCGGCTGCGAAAGCTTTCAAGGCCAGCGGCCTGGACTATCCGGCGCGCGAGCGCATCGCCATCGGCCTGGGCCTGGCGGGCGTGCACAACCGCCAGTGGGCAGCCAATTTCGTGGCAGCCAATCCCGGCTACGCGGCCGTGGCGCTGGAAACGGACGCCTACACCACCGTGCTGGGCGCCCACCAGGGCCAGCCGGGCGCCATCATCGCGCTGGGCACCGGCAGCGTGGGCGAAATCCTGCTGGCCGACGGCAGCCGCAAGGAAGTGGGCGGCTGGGGCTTCCCGGCCGGCGACGAAGCGGGCGGCGCCTGGATCGGCCTGCGCGCCATCAGCCACATCCAGCAAGTGATCGACGGCCGCGCCGAAGGCGGCGCCTTCGCGGCCACTGTCATCAATGCCTGCGGGGGCGAACGCAACGCCATCCAGGTGTGGCTGGCCAACGCCACCCAGACCCATTATGCGCACCTGGCGCGCATCGTGCTGCAGCACGCGGACACGGACGAGGTGGCGCGCGCCATCCTGCTGGAGGCGGGCCGCCAGGTAGCCTTGATCGCGCAGGCGCTGGACGCCTCCGGCAAGCTGCCGATCGCGCTGTGCGGCGGCCTGGGCGAGCCCCTGCGCGCCTACCTGCCATCCCAGCTGCTGCAGCGCATCGTCGCGCCGCAGGGCGACTCGGCCGCCGGGGCGCTGCGGCTGATCCAGCAGCATCTGCAGCACTCGCAACAACACCAGACCAACAACTAAGCACCCACCAGCAAGGAGCCACCCGTGCTAGACCAGTTGAGCGATTTCAGGCCGGACCATGAAAGCGACACACCGCTGTACATGCAGCTGGCGAACAAGCTGTCCGACGGCATAGCCAGCGGCGACTGGCGCGCCAACGAGGCGCTGCCGTCCGAACGCGTACTCTCTGAAATGCTCGACATCTCGCGGGTCACCGCGCGCAAGGCCATCGACATGCTGTGCGACCGTGGCATGCTGACCCGCAAGCGCGGCTCGGGCACCTACATCACGCCGAAACTGGAACAGCCGCTGTCGCGCCTGACCAGCTTCTCCGAAGAGCTGCGCCAGCGCGGCTTCACGGCTGGCTCGCGCTGGCTGCAGCGCGAGATCGGGGTGGCGGCGCCGCTGGAACTGCTGTCGCTGGGCCTGTCGCCCAACATGGCCGTGGCGCGCCTGAAGCGCCTGCGCACCGCCGACGACGTGGTGATGGCGATCGAAACCACCACCATCCCGGCCACCTACATGCCCAACCCGCACAGCGTGACGGGTTCCCTGTACGGCTTTTTGGAAGCCAACGGCACGGTGCCGATGCGCGCGCTGCAGCACATCCGGGCGGTCAACGCGACCACCGAGCAAGCCAAGCTGGCCAACATCCAGCCCGGCGAAGCCATGCTGCATATCACGCGCGTGAGTTATCTCGAAAACGGCGCAGCGGTGGAGCTCACGCACTCCTACTGCCGCAGCGATTATTATGAATTTGTAGCGGAGTCGCGCAGATGAGCGATGTAACGATCCAAGGCAATATCCTGACCCCGGCCGGCTGGCTGAGCGGCGCAATCTCGTTCGGCGAACGCATCGCCGGCATCAACGGCGCGGCAGTCGACCCGCAACTGAACGGCGACGACTACATCCTGCCCGGCTTTATCGACCTGCACGTGCATGGCGGGGCCGGCAAGGACGTGATGGAAGGCGGCGACGCGGTGCACACCATCGCCAGGATCCACGCGCAGCACGGCACCACCAGCATGCTGGCCACCACCATGACGGCGCCGCCGGAAGACATCGACATCGCGTTGACGGCCATCGGCCGGGCGGTGCGCCAGCGCGGCAAGAACGAGGCGCGGGTGCTGGGCGCCCACCTCGAGGGCCCGTACATCAATTCCGGCAAGCTCGGTGCGCAGCCCAATTTTGCGCGCGCCGCCACGCTGGCCGAAGTGCAGCGCCTGGAAGCCATGGCGCCGCTGCGCGTGATCACCGTGGCGCCCGAAATCGCCGGCCATCTCGGCCTGGTGCGCGAACTGGCCGACGAAGGCATGCGGGTGCAGATCGGCCACACGCTGGGATCGTACGAAGACGGCGTGGCGGCGCTGGAGCACGGCGCGGCCGGCTTCACGCACCTGTTCAACGCCATGAGCGGCCTGCACCACCGCGAGCCCGGCATGGTGGGCGCCGCGCTGGCGCACGCCGAATACGCCGAGCTGATACCGGACCTGCTGCACGTGCATCCGGGCGCCATCAAGACCGCGCTGCGCGCCATACCGCGCCTGTACTGCGTCACCGACTCCACCGCCGCCACCGGCATGCCGGACGGCGAATACATGCTGGGCCGGCACGTGGTCCACAAATGCATGGGCGGCGTGCGCCTGCCCGACGGCACCCTGGCCGGCAGCACCCTCACACTGGACCAGGCGCTGCGCAACCTGGTCGGACTCGGACTGGACCTGGCGGACGCCTCGGCCCGGGTCTCAACCAATGCGGCCGACTACAT
Organism: Massilia sp. NBRC 108631; assembly: GCF_059704565.1. Lineage (NCBI taxonomy): Bacteria > Pseudomonadati > Pseudomonadota > Betaproteobacteria > Burkholderiales > Oxalobacteraceae > Massilia > Massilia sp. NBRC 108631. The sequence continues at coordinate 31,947 of NZ_BAAKJE010000124.1, read as the reverse complement.
CGGCCTGCAGGAACGCGGCCGCCTAGCGCCGGGCGCGTATGCCGATCTGGTGGTACTGGATCGCGATCTCAAACTCAAAGCCGTATATATCGAAGGAGAACGTTGTGACCTCAATGATGCTTAAAGAAGCCCTGTCCGCCGCTGAATGCGTCGCGCTGCAACTGGCGAACGACGCGGACCGCTACGCGGACCTGGGACGCAAATTGAGGAGCACGCCCTTCTCGACCGCGCTGACGGTGGCGCGCGGCAGCTCGGACCACGCCTGCAACTACATCGCCTACCTGATCATGGCGCGCCTGGGGCGCGTGGTGGCCTCGCTGCCGATGTCGCTGGTGACCCTGCACAAGTCGCCGCTGATCACGCGCGACACCTTGACCATCGCCGTGTCGCAGTCGGGCCAGAGCCCGGACGTGGTCGAGCCGATCCGCTACTTCCGCGACGGCGGCGCCACCACCGTGGCGCTGGTCAACGACATCGACTCGCCGCTGGCGCAGGCCGCCGAGTGGTCGATGCCGCTGCGCGCCGGCAAAGAGCAGAGCGTGGCCGCCACCAAGAGCTTCATCACCTCGCTGGTGGCCGGTGCGCGCCTGGTGGCGCAATGGCAGAACGACCCGGAACTGCTGGCCGGCCTGCAGGCCCTGCCCGAGTCGCTGAGCAAGGCCACCGAGGCCGACTGGTCGCAGGCGCTGGACGTGCTGGCCCCGGCCAAGAACATCATGGTGGTGGGACGCGGCATCAGCTTCCCGGTGGCGCTGGAATCGGCGCTGAAATTCAAGGAAACCTCGGCGCTGCAAGCCGAGGCGTTCAGCGGCGCCGAGATCAAGCACGGCCCGATGGCGCTGATCGAGGAAGGCTACCCGCTGCTGATCTTCGCCACCCGCGGTCCGACCCAGGCCGGCCTGCTGGCGCTGGCCGACGAGATGCGCGGCCGTGGCGCGCGCGTGCTGCTGGCCGCGCCGGACGACGTGGCCCAGCGCGACCTGACCTTGCCGGTGGCCGCCACGCCGGACCTCGATCCCATCGTCGCCATCCAGGCGTTCTACGTGATGGCTGCCAAGCTGTCCGCCGCGCGCGGCATGGACCCGGACCGTCCGCGCCACCTGAGCAAAGTCACCAAGACCAATTAAGCAAGCCAAGCTGCGCCCTGCCCCGGACCATCGATGAGAATCAAGACACTGCTGACCGCATTGATGGCCCTGGGCGCGGCAACGTGCGCCCTGGCTGCGCCGCCGGTTCAAAAAATCGAATTCTGGACCTTCAGCATGAAGCCCAAATTCACGCCCTATTTCGAGGGCCTGGCGCGTAATTACGAAGCCACCCATCCCGGCGTGAAGGTTGAATGGGTCGACTTCCCATGGGACATCATCCAGACCAAGCTGGTGACCCGCATCGTGGCCGGCACCCCGCCCGCGCTGGTGAACCTGAACGTACCCTGGGCCGATGAATTCGCCCGCGACGGCCTGCTCACCCCGGTCGACGACCTGCTGCAAGGCGCCCGCCAGCGCTACCTGGCCAGCACGCTGGAAGACCTCACCTTCGGCGGCAAGACCTACGGCTTCCCGATGTACAGCAACGTCGCCGTCATCAGCTACAACACCGAAATCTTCAAGGCTGCCGGCCTGACGCGCGCGCCGCGCAGCCTGGACGAGCAGCTCGCCTTCGCGCGCCAGATCGCCCAGCGCACCGGCAAGGCCGGCCTGTGCCCGGCCTTGGCCAAGATCGACGGCCTGATGATGCAGCAAGGCCTGCCAGTGATCAAAGACGGCCGCGCCGCCTTCAACTCGCCCGCGCACGTGGCGCTGATCGCCAAGCTGGCCGAGACCTACAAGGCCGGCGGCCTGCTAAAGGACAGCCTGTTCGCCGAAGACAACTTCCCCGCCGCCATTGACGCCTACAAAGGCGGCCGACTTGGCATGCTGCTAGCGCCGCCGACGGCCGTCAAACGCATCGAAACCGACGCCAAAGACATCTACGCCAAGACCGACGTGGCCCCCGCGCCGCTCGGTCCGACCGGCATCGCCGATGGCGGGTGGCTGGTGCACTTCGCCGTGCCGGCCGGCGTGGACAAGCAACTGCTGCCGCAGATCGGCGAGTTCGCGCGCTACCTGACCAACGACGCCAACCAGCTGGCGTTCGCCAAGCAGGCCAGCGTGTACCCGGCCGCGGCCAACGCGGCGCGCGACCCGTTCTTTCTGGCGGTGCCGGCCAATGCAGGCGCTGCGGAAAAAGCGGTGTCGGCCGGAGCGGTCTCGATGCCGCATTCGCATACGCTCTACGTGTCCGGCGTCACCGACTATGACGAGTTGCGCCGTTCTCTGGTGAAAGCCGTCGAAGCGGGCGTCACCGGCCGGCAAGACATCAAGCAGGCGCTCGACGCCGCTGCTGCCATCTGGAACAAGAAGCTCTCCCGCCAAAGCAAGCTGAGCCGCATTTCCCCAATTCGGGGTCTGACCCCGAGTCAGGAGAATGCGGCTCAGCTCGTTTCCCAGCGGAACGCGAAACCTGCCGAGATTCGCATTGCAGCGGCGACAGTTTCGCCAATGACGGTGCCGGCGTCACTCTGGGAAGAAGGCGAGCTGAGCCGCATTGCGCGCACACGGGGTCTGACCCCGGGGTTGGAAAATGCGGCTCAGGCTGCTTGGGTGGGGCGGCTGTGAGCGCGCGGCGGACGACGTTGGCGGCGTGGCTGTTCCTGGCGCCTGCGCTGATTTTGCTGGCGGCGTTTTCGTTCTGGCCGGTCGGCTTCGGCTCTTACCTGGCTTTCACGGACTACAGCCTGATCCGCCCCACGTCTTGGGTGGGGCTGGACAATTTCCGCTACATCTTCGATAACGAGATGTTCGTCACCGGCTTGAAAAACTCGCTGGTGTTCCTGCTGATGGTGCCCTTCGTGCAGCTGGGCGCGCTGGGACTGGCGGTACTGGTGAATAACCAGCTGCCCGGCATACGCCTGTTCCGCGCGGCCTTCTATGTGCCCGTGGTGACCACCGTGTCGGTAGTCGGCATCATGTGGGGCTTCATGTTCCACGAGCAGGGCGCGCTCAATTACGTGCTGATGGCGATGCGCTTCGTCGATGCGCCCATCGGCTGGCTGTCGAACGATACGCTGGCCCTGTTCTGCATCATGTTCGTCACGCTGTGGCGCGGCCTGGGCTGGTACATGGTGATGTACCTGGCCGCGCTGCAGGCCGTACCGGCCGACATGCAGGAAGCGGCCATCCTCGACGGCGCCAACCGCTGGCAGCGCTTCTGGAAAATCACCGTGCCCACGCTGCGCCCCACCATCATGGTGTGCACCATCCTGTCCGTGCTGGCGGCGCTGAAGGCTTACCAGGAAGTGGACGTGCTCACGCAAGGCGGCCCGATGAACTCCACCTTCACGGCGCTGTACTACTCCTACGACCAGGGCCTTAAGCACCTGAAGCTGCCGCGCGCGCTGGCGGCCAGTTTCGTGGTCTCTGTATTCTGCGTCGGCATCGCCATGCTGTGCCTGCGCTATCTGAAGCCGAGCCACAAATGACGATCGCAATCAAGCCACGCACTGTCCTGCATTACGCCGCGCTGTGCGCCATCGCGCTGGTATGCGTGTTCCCGTTCTGGTGGACGGTGGTGACGGCCGTTTCCACGGAGGGCAACATCTTCGCCTTCCCGCCCACCTTCTGGCCCAAGTCGCCGTCGCTGGTCAATTTCGAGGAAGCGTTCCGCGTCATCCCCTTCCTGGCCTTCTTCAAGAACTCCATCCTGATCGCCGCGTTCACGGTGTTCTGGAAGCTGGTGCTGTGCTCGATGGCCGCCTACCCGCTGGCGCGCATGCATTTCAAGGGCCGCCGCCTGGTGTTCGGCCTGATTTTGGCCACGCTGGTACTGCCTTCCGAAGTGAACTTCCTGGTCAACTTCATCACCGTCACCAAACTGAGCCTGGTGGACACCTACGCCGGCGTGATCCTGCCCAACGTGGTGACCGCCGTCGCCATCCTGCTGCTGAAGCAAGCCTTCGAGGAAGTGCCGCAGGACCTGATCGACGCGGCCCGCGTGGACGGCGCTTCCGAGTGGATCATCTTCACCCGCATCATGCTGCCGCTGATCGCGCCCTGGCTGGCCACGGTGGGCATCCTGACGGCGGTGGAGGCCTGGAACGAATACATCTGGCCTTCCATCGTGATGAGCAAGCCGGACGAGTTTCCGCTGTCGGTGGGCGTGCTGTACTTGCGCGGCACCTTCGGCAGCAGCACCCGCGTGATCGCCGCCGGCACGGTGCTCACCATCCTGCCCACGCTGGCAGCTTTCCTTTTCACCCAACGTTATTTCATGCGCGGCATGGACGGAGCAGTCAAATGAATCACCAGGAACTTCGAAAAATCGCCGGTCAACTGATCATGATCCGCTTCCCCGGCACCGTGCTGGACGAGGCCACCGCCGAGTTCATCCGCACCAACAGCATCCGCGGCGTATGCCTGTTCCGTGGCAACATGGCGGACTCCGAGCAGCTGGCCAAGCTGACCGCCGACCTGCGCGCGGTGATGGGACCGGACGCGCTGATCGCCATCGACCAGGAAGGCGGCGCCGTGGTGCGCTCGACCTGGGTGCCGGCGCCGCCGGCCGCCATGGGCCTGGGCGCGGCCGACGACACCGACCTGGCCTACCGCACCGGCGCGGCCGTGGCGCGCGCGGTCAAGTCGCTGGGCTTCAACTGGAACTTCGCGCCGGTGCTGGACTTGAACAACAACCCGAACAACCCGGTGATCGCCGAGCGCTCCTTCGGCGCCGAGCCGCAGCGCGCCGCCGAGCTGGCGATGGCGTGGATGGCGGGCAGCCATGCGGAGGGCGTGGCTTGCTGCGTGAAGCACTTCCCCGGCCACGGCGACACGCACGTCGATTCGCACCGCGACCTGCCCACCGTGGACAAGCCCTTGTCGGAGCTGGAGAACTTCGAGCTCAAGCCCTTCAAGCTGGCCGCGCCCACAGCGCCCGCGATGATGACGGCGCACATAGTCTACCCATCCATTGATGCGGACAATCCGGCCACCATGTCGCCCGCCATCCTGGACGGCCTGCTGCGCAAGCAGTGGAACTACCGGGGCGTGATCATCACCGACGGCATGGACATGCATGCCATCGCCGGCCGCTACGGGGTGGGCAACGCCGCCGTGCGCGCGCTGATCGCCGGCGCGGACATGGTGATGGCGCTGGGAACGCCGGCAACGCAGGACGAAACCTTGAACGCCATCGCCGCCGCGCTGGCCGAGGGCTCGCTGCCGCAGGCCGCCGTGGACCAGCGCCTGGCGCGCCTGACCGCGCTGGCGCAAGCCTATCCATGCAAGCCGCGCTCGTACAAGGAAGACGCCGCCGACCGCCAGGTGATGGCCGAAGGCTGGCGCCGCGCCCTGACCGCGCGCGGCAATCCGCAGCGCCCCGCCGCCGGCGCCAGGGTGCGCCTGGTGGCGCGCCAGGACGTGGTGAGCGATGGCGTATCGGAAGCCGGCGTACCGGCCGCCGTGGTGGCGGCGTCGCTGGGCAGGCTGTACGACGTGGAACTGGTGACCTACTCGGACGCCGACGCCTTCGACTGGTCCGCGCTGCCGCAGGATGGCCGCTATACCATGCTGGCCTCGACCTCCCGCCTGCGCTACGGCGCCCATGCGCGCGCGACGTGGAAGCCGGACCTGCACCTGGCGCTGTGGAATCCGTACCAGGCGCTGGACATCGACGCGGCCGCACTGATGACCTACGGCTTCGCCGCGCCCGCGCTGGAGGCGGTCAACGCCTGGCTGGCCGGCGCGCTGGAAGCGCAGGGCCGCTGCCCGGTGCCGGGATTCGATTGACACCGCCATGGCGGGTTGCGGGCGCTGCGCGCACCGACCCGCCCTACGGTATTGCCGCGCGCCGCCAACTGCCCGGCCCAGACAACTATAACGACAGGATGACGCAATAATGGACAAGACCGCCACCCGCAGCCCGCTGGCCTGGGTTCCCACGCTGTACTTCGCGCAGGGCCTGCCCTTCTTCGCCGTGGCGCTGATCGCCGGCCTGATGCTCAAGTCGATGGGCGTGCCGAACGACGACATCGCGCACTGGACCGCCTACATCGGCCTGGCCTGGGTGCTCAAGCCGCTGTGGAGCCCCTTCCTGGAACTGGCCGCCAGCAAGAAGGTCGTGGTGGTCGGCTTCCAGCTGGCCGGCGGGGTCTGCCTCGGCCTGGTGGGGCTGGCGCTGCAACTGCCGTTCTGGCTGTCGGCCTGCGTGGCCATGCTGGCCCTGGTGGCGATCTGCTCCGCCACCCACGACATCGGCTGCGACGGCCTGTACATCGCCAGCCTGACCGAGAAGCAGCAGGCCGGATACGCCGGCTGGCAGGGCGCCTTCTTCAACGCGGGCCGCTTCATCTCGCTGGGCGGGCTGGTGATCCTGGCCGGCTACCTGGAAAAGTCGCAGGGCGTGGTACCCGCCTGGACCATCATCTTCTGCATCCTGGCCGCCACCATGATCGCGCTCGGCCTGTATCACAGCTGGGCGCTGCCGCCGGCCTGGAACGCCGTCACCGCCGACGCCACCGCCGCCGGCATCGCCCGCACGCTGAAGGACGTCATCATCGACTATGTCAGCAAGCCGGGCATCTGGGTCTCCATCCTGTTCATCATCCTGTTCCGCGCCGGCGAAGCGCAGATCCAGACCATTGGCCCGCTGTTCCTGCGCGAGGCGCGCAACCTCGGCGGCCTGGGACTGACCACCTCGGAAGTGGGCGCCGTGTATGGCACCACCGGCACCATCGCCTTCCTCATCGGCTCCATCGCGGGCGGCTACTTCACCTCCTGGCTCAGCCTGCGGCGCGCCATCCTGTGGCTGATCCTGGCGATGAACCTGCCCAACGCGGCCTTCTATTTCCTGTCCACCTACCAGCCCACCGACCTGCCCCTGATCGGCGCGGCGCTGGGCGCGGAGATGTTCGGCTACGGCTTCGGCTTCGTCGGCATCATCCTGTACATGATGCAGGTGGTCGCGCCCGGCAAATACCAGACCGCGCACTACGCCTTCTCCACCGGCATCATGCAGCTGGGCTTTGTACTGTTCAAATACGTGAGCGGCACCATCCAGCTCTCGCTCGGCTACCAGAAGTTCTTCGTCTGGGTGCTGCTGTCGGCCATTCCCGTGGCCGTGCTGTCGCAGCTGATACCGATGGCCTCGCGCGCCGCCAAGGACCAGCCGGCGGCTGGGGCGCAAGAACCTGCCACCGCGAGCTAAGCCCATGTCCAGCGTCAGCCTGAAAGGCGTCGTCAAGCACTACGACGCCAAGCACCCCGTCATCCACGGCGTGGACCTCGACATCGGCGACGGCGAGTTCGTGGTCTTCGTCGGCCCGTCCGGCTGCGGCAAGTCCACCCTGCTGCGCATGATCGCGGGGCTGGAGAGCATCACCGGCGGCGAACTGCATATCGGCGAGCGCCTGGCCAACGACGTGGCGCCGGCCGAACGCCGCATCGCCATGGTGTTCCAGTCCTACGCGCTATACCCGCACATGACGGTGTACGAGAACATGGCCTTTGCCCTCAAGCTGGCCGGCCACAAGGCGGACGAGGTGCGGCAGATGGTCGAGCGCGCCGCCGCCATCCTGCAGCTCACGGCCCTGCTCAAGCGCAAGCCGAAAGAGCTGTCCGGCGGCCAGCGCCAGCGCGTGGCGATCGGCCGCGCCATCGTGCGCAAACCGGAAGTGTTCCTGTTCGACGAACCGCTGTCCAACCTGGACGCCAGCCTGCGCGTGCAGATGCGGGTGGAAATCAGCCGCCTGCACCAGGAGCTGAAGACCACCATGATCTACGTGACGCACGACCAGGTGGAAGCGATGACGCTGGGCGAACGCATCGTGGTGTTCAACGGCGGCCGCATCGAGCAGGTGGGCGCGCCGCTGGAGCTGTACAACAACCCGGCCAACCTGTTCGTGGCGGGCTTTCTCGGCTCGCCGAAAATGAACTTCATCCCTGGCGAAGTGATGGCCGCCGGCCCGCATTTCGTGGCGGTGATGACGGCCGGCGGCGCGCTGGTGGAAGTCGCCGCCCAAGGGGGCGGCGCCCAGCGCGGCGAGCGCGTCACCATCGGTATCCGCGCCGAGCACATGGCGTTGCGTCCGGCCGCCGTGCTGGACGACCAGCTCGCGCCGCAGGAAGAAAACCTGCTTGAGGCCACCGTGGGCCACGTGGAGAACCTGGGCGACCAGTCCATCGTCTACGCCAACCTGCCCGGCGTGCCGGACATGGTGGCGGTCAGGCAGGCCGCCGGAGGCCTGCAGCTGGCGCCCGGCAGCGCGGCCCGGCTGCACCTGCCGGCGGCGCGCTGCCTGCTATTTAATTCCGACGGACAAGCTTACGCACGCGGGGTGTAACAGCGGTTACAATTCACGCACTTTTGAAACCCGGCGCGCTTCCCTTTTTATGGGAGAATATGCGTTTGTCTTTATTTAGATTGAAGGATTATCCATGTCCAAGTTTCGTTTCGCACGTACCAGCCTGATCGTTGCCGCACTCGGCCTGAACCTTGCGCCAGCCCTGCTGGTTACTGCGACCGCCGCCGAAAAGGCCGCGCCCGCACCGGAAGCACCGAAGCCTGACACCGTGCGTCCTGAACTCTTCAAACTGCTGGATCCGGCCCAGATCAAGGAACTGATGGCGGCCAAGAACTACGCCGAAGTCCAGAACCGCATCACCCAGGCCGAAGCGATGGCGAACCTGACCCCTTACGAGACCTTCGTGCTGAGCCGCATGAAGGTATCGCTGGGCTCCGTCACCCAGAACAACCCCATGACCATCCAGGGCCTGGAAGCCGTGCTGGCGTCGGGCAAGCTGCCGGCCGCCGACCAGGGCGACTTCATCCAGGCGCTGGGCAATCTGTACTACAACGGCAAGGACTATCCGAAAGCCATCGCCACCTTCAACAAATACGCCGAAGTAACCGGTGACGCCACCAAGCTGCGTCCCTACGTGCTGCGCGCCTACTACTTCAACAACGACTTCGCCACCGCCAAGGCCGAACTGCTGAAGGACCTGGAAGCGAACACCAAGGCCGGCAAGACGCCCGCGCTGGAAGAGCTGCAACTGCTGGCCAACACCGGCGCCAAGTCCAAGGACACCGCCACCTATCTGATCGCCGTCGAGAAGCTGGTGCAGTTCTACCCGACCGACGACTACTGGATCGACCTGCTGAGCCGCACCCAGGGCAAGTCCACCTACTCGACCCGCTTCGCGCTGGACGTGTACCGCCTGGAGAAAGCCGCCGTGTCGAAGATGGCGCAGGAAGACTACATGGAAATGGCTGAACTGGCGCTGCTGGCCGGCCAGCCGATCGAAGCGAAAAAGGCCATGGACGCGGGCTACGCAGCCGGCGTGCTGGGCACCGGCGGCAACGCGGACAAGCACAAGAAGATCAAGGCGCAGGCCGACAAGCAGGCGGCCGACGACGTGAAGAACATCGCCAGCGGCGAAGCGTCGGCCAAGAAATCGAAAGACGGCACCGGCCTGGTCAACCTGGGCTACGCCTACGTGACGCTGGACCAGTTCGACAAGGGCATCGACCTGATCCAGCAAGGTATCGCCAAGGGCGGCCTGAAGAACGCCGACGACGCCAAGCTGCGCCTGGGCTACTCCTACGCGCTGGCCGGCAAGAAGGAAGAAGCGGTCAAAGTGCTGGAAACCGTGCAAGGCGCCGACGGCCGTGCCGACCTGGCCCGCTACTGGATCCTGTGGGTTAACCGCCCAAGCACCGCAGCCGCCACTGCAGCCAAGTAATATTTCCCAAGGAACAAATGGGGTCAGGGTTAATTAGCTGCTTAATTAACCCTGGCCCCATTTTGCATTTTGGCTACGTCCCCCCGCCTCCTCAGTCTCGACGCGTTCCGCGGCTTCGTCATCCTGGCCATGATCTGGGTGAACTATGTCGCCGGCATGCCGGGCATTCCTTATTGGCTTGAGCACGCCGGCCCCACGGCGGACGGCATTACCTTGCCGGACCTGGTGTTTCCTGCTTTCTTGTTTATCGTGGGCATCGCCATTCCGCTGGCGCTGCACCGGGAGCAAGGCCGCTTCAGCGCCGCGCTGCTGGGGCGCTTGCTGTGGCGCGCCGGCAGCCTGATGGTGGCGGGCGTGGTGCTGGCCAACGCCTACCGCTACGATGCCGCCGCCGCGCTGCTGCCGCGCGCGGTCTACTTCCTGCTGTTTTACGTGGCGATGATCTTGCTGTGGCGCCAAACCGCGCAGCGCGGGGCGGCCTTCTGGGCCGGGCTGGCGCTGATGCTGTTCCTGCTGCTGTCCTTCCGGGGCCAGCTGAACGCGGAGTTCAGCAGCGTCTACCTGCAGCACACGTGGTGGGGCATCCTGGGGATGATAGGCTGGGCCTACCTGCTGTGCAGCGTTATCTACCTGGCGGTGAACGGCAAGCCGCTGCTGCTGCTGGCCGCCTTCGGGCTGCTGATCGTGCTGTACCTTGTCGGCACCGCCGGCATGCTGCCGCTGCCGCAGGCGCTAAATGAAGTGGTCAACGTGCCGCAGGTGCTGGGGTCCACCTCGGCCAATGTACTGGCGGGCACGCTGATGGGAACGCTGTTCCTGCGCCGCGCACAGCCCGAAGGACTGCGGCCGGTGTCGCCTGCGGTGCCCGTGCCGCCGGCGCCTGCAGGCAATGCGGTGCTGCACCGGCGCCGCGTGATGCTGATGGCCTGCTTCGCCGTGGCGCTGTTCGGCGCCGGCATGCTGCTACGCCCCCTGCACGGCATCAACAAGGTCCATGCCACCGAGTCGTACACGCTGGTGTGCTCCGGACTGGTGCTGGCGCTGTTCATTCTGTTCTACGTGCTGATCGATGTGCTGCAGTGGCGCTGGTGGAGCGTTGCGCTGATGCCGGCCGGCGCGAACGCGCTGTTCGCCTTCATTGCGCCGGACCTGTGGGAGCAGTTGGCGGCGGTGCTGCGGATGCCGCGCTGGTGGTGGCCTTACCTGGAGTCGGGCGGCGGCGCCGGGCTGCTGAACGCCGCCGCGCTGACCGTGGCGATGATGGGACTGACAGCGCTGGCCAACCGGGCCGGCCTGCGCCTCAAGTTCTGACTCAGACTTTGATATAGATCCGCCGGCGGTCCATCAGGTAGCCAACCGCCCAGCAGGCCAGCATGAACGTCACCGCGAACAGCAGCGAGGCCACCTTCGGCGGCGCCAGCGCCTGGAAGGTATGCGCGTACAGCCAGTCGTAGCCGTTGCCGTTGCCGGCCTTGGTCTTCACCAGGATCACCACCGCCAGTTCGGACAGCAGGTAAATGAACAGGGTGTTCTTGCCGAACACTTCAAAGAAGTAGGTCCAGCCGCGGCGGCCGCGCATCTCGATCAGGTAAATCAGCAACGGCAGCACCAGCAGGTCCAGGCCTACCGTGTACAGCGCGTAGGAACTGGTCCACAGCTTTTTGTTGATGGGCAAGACCATGTCCCAGCACAGGGCCACGCCAACGCACAGCACGCCGGCCATCATCAGTTTCGCCAGCGTTTCGTAGTTGGCTCCCTGCGCCAGTATCAGCCTGCCGGTGAAGTAGCCGGCAATGACGTTGACGGTGGCAGGCAGGGTGCCAAGCAGGCCTTCCGGATCGAACGGCAGGCCTTCGCCGCGGTACAAATGGCGTTCGCCCAGCAGCCACAGGTCGGCCTTGCCGGCGGCATTGCCGGCCAGTGTGTAGTCGCCTCCCAGCGCCAGCATCAGCCAGTAGCCCAGCAGCGCCAGCACGCAGTAGGCCAGCGCCCCCTTCTCCTTCCAGAAATACAGGATCAGCGAGGCCAGGCCGAAGCACAGGGCGATGCGCTGCAGCACGCCCGGAACGCGCGTGCCCGACAGCGGGATCAGGCTCCAGTTGCCCGCGCCGTCCACCGCCACGAAGGGAAACCAGAACAGCAGGAAGCCGAGCAGGAAAATAATGGCGCTGCGCCTGCCGACCTTGGCCAGTACCGAGCCTTGGCCCAGGCGTGCGTACTTGGGCTGGGCGAAGCTGAGTGCGTTGCCGACCACGAACAGGAATGTGGGGAAGACCCAGTCGGTGGGGGTGAAGCCGTGCCATTGCGCGTGCAGCAGCGGCGCGAACACGGTGTTCCAGTCGCCCGGCGTGTTGACGATGATCATCAGTGCGACGGTCAGGCCGCGCAGCACGTCCAGCGACAGGTAGCGGCTGACTGCGTTGACGGCGGACTGCGCCGCCGACGCTGGCGCGGCAGAAGGCAAAGCGCTCACCTGCCCGCCTCCGCAGCTTGTGCGTGCGCCTGCGCGCGCGCCTTGGCGTGCTCCTGCAGCGCGCGCGCGTAGGCGCCGGCAGGCACGCCGGGCATGCCGCTGCAGGCGGCGTCCGCGCCCTTCACTTCGGTGCGGCAGGGCGTGTCGCGGTCGGTCGACCAGAAATGCAGGCCGGCCAGCTTGAGCTTGCGCGCTCCGCGCGCCATGGCGTCCATGTCGGCCACGGTGAACACATTTTCCACCACGTCGTTCACGCCTATCATGGCGGTCAGCTCGATCCGGTTGTAGGGCACCTGGTACTTCTCATGCACGTTGCGTGCCGCCTGCAGCGCCGAGGCACCCATGTCGCAGCGGCCCTTGCGCACCACGCACACGTCCTTCGCCGCCGGGCCGTAGTCCATCACCATGATGTTCAGCGTGTAGTCTTGCAGCCCGTTGCGGCGTACCGACTCCAGCACGGTCTCGGCCATCCCGTTCAGGCTGCGGCGGCTGCCGTCCGAGGCCGCGTGCGTGGCCACCGTAAAGCTCATGCGCAGATGCGGGCGCCGTGCCTGCGCCGCCACGATGCGCTGCACCAGCGAGTCCACCTGCTGCCCGGTCTGCCCTGCCTCGATGTCGAAGTCGAGACCAATCAGCTGCGGCGACTCGTAACGCCTGATGAAGCGCTCCATGCCCTCGTCGCTGCCGCAGGTGAAGACGTTGCCCTGCCCGCCGGTGGAAATGATGTAGCCGGTACCAGCCGCCGCGAAGGCCGCCACGTTGGCCTCCGCCACCGCTTGCGCGGGCTGGCCACCCCAGTTCTCCTCGCCGCATTCGCCGCTGGCGAAGGCCCAGGTCAGGGGCTGCCTGCTGTGGCCGGTATAGGGCACGCGCTGGCCGTCCGGGGCGATGGTGATGGCGTTGCTGGCCGGGTCGTTGTGGATGGCCAGGTGCTTGTAGGGACTGTAGACCACGCGCGGCGCCGTGTCCGCGGCGTAGGCCGAACCCGTTATGGCGCCCGCCAGCAGCGCCGTTTTAATCAAATTATGCATTCCCGCTCCAGGAAGAAAAAAGGCAGGGCCTCCGAGGAAGCCCTGCCCTGTATCGCGTCAGACTTCAGCCGGCATTACATCTTGCCGCGCACGCCCAGGAAGAACTGCTTGCCGTTCTTGTAGAAGGCGCGCGGCTGCTCCTTGGTGGAGGCGTAGGACTTCAGCAGCGGATCGTTCAGGTCCTTGCCTTCGAACGACAGCGTCAGGTTTTCGGTCAGGTTGTAGTTCAGCGCCAGCGACACGGTGCCCACGTCGTCCTGGTAGATCGCGCTGTTGCGGTCCAGGCCGTTCAGGAAGGCCGAGCGGAAGCTGTAGTTCACGCGTGCGCTGAACTTGTCGTTCTCGTAGAACACGCTGGCGTTGTACGAGTTCTTCGAGGTGCCGATCATGCTGCAATCGCCCAGGTCCGCGCAGGCCGATTTCGGCGCCTTGCCGGTTTCCTTGCCGTCCGCGTAGGTGTAGTTCACGCTGGCGCCGAAACCGTTGCCCAGATCCTGCGAATACTGCAGCTCTACGCCTTTCACGCGGGCCTTGGTGTTCAGGGCCGAGCTCATGTTGTAGTTGGTGATCGAGTTGGTGGACTGGTTGTAGAACTGCGCCACCGAGGAGCCGAAGGTCACGTAGGAACCCAGGTGCATGTCGTACACGCTCATGGCGATCAGCGACTTCGGCATGAAGTACCACTCGACGCCGGCTTCCACGTTGTTCGAGTAGATCGGCTTCAGGTTCGGATTGCCGCCGGTGCCCGAGAAGGTCAGGTCGTTCAGGCTCAGCGAACCCAGGGCGCCGAAGTCCGGACGCGCCAGGGTGCGGCTGGCGGAACCGCGCAGCACCACGTCGGAGGTCAGGTCGGTACGCAGGTTCAGGCTGGGCAGGAAGTCGTTGTAGGTCTTCGAGGTGTAGACCGGTTTCCAGGCGGTGTTCGGCGAACCGTTGGCCACGTCGATTTCGGTCTTCACGAAACGCACGCCGAAGTTACCGCTGACAGGGCCCACGTTCAGGTCCGCCATCGCGTAGGCGGCATGCGCCTTTTCGGCGATCTGGAACTCGTTCTGGTAGGCGTGGCTGTCGAACTTCACGTACTTGTCGCCCCATTCCTTCATCGATTCTGCGGTGAAGGTCCACGGATTCTGCAGCACATTGCTCAGCGGGCTGGTTGGGTAGGTCGTCAGGCCGGTCGGGCGGTTGGCCAGCAGTTTACCCGCGTCGGCCACGGTGCCCTGCAGCCAGGTCAGCTGGCGGTCATGCTTGGCCGTGCGCAAGCCCATGCGGATGGTCGGCACCATGTCCCATGGGGTCTTGTAGGTGCCATCCACCTGGCCGTAGGTTTCCTTGTCCTTGGCGGTGGTGTCCGATGCCCAGCCGCCGAAGAAGTCGGCGCCGGTACGCGGGCTGAAAGTGCCGGCGTTGTCCACGGTGACGGTGGCGGGCGACATGCCGTTCATGGTCAGGCTGGTGCCTGAATAGGCCAGCCATGCTTCGTAGCCGTAGTCGCGGGCGTAGCCGGTGCCGCGCGTGGTGCCGACCTGGCCGGTGAATTTCAGGTCGTCGTTGACGCGGTATTTCCAGTCCACGTTGACGAACTTCGAGTCGCTGTACGAACCTGGACGGGCAATAATGTCCTGCACCGACGGGCCCATATTGGCACAGCTGGCGACCGGGCAGGTTTTCGGGAAGGTGATCGAGGTGATCTGGTTGCCGGTGATGGTGTAGGCCGACGGCACCACGCCGCCCACGCCGGACCAGTTGTTCGACAGCGGCTGGTACGGTGCCAGCATGAAGTTGGCGTTGACGTTGTCCGCGTCCAGGCGGGTGTACAGGCCGCTCACGTCGAAGCTGAAGTCGCTGTTGACTTTCACTTCCACGTCGATCATGCCGCCCTTGCGTTCGCGCTTCTGCTGGAACAGCGAGGAGCCGGTCAGCATGGACAGGTATTTGTTTTCCACTTCAGGATTTTTCGCGATCCAGTCCGGTGCGAAGCCCTTGGTCAGCTTGTCCCACCACAGGAATTCCTGGCCCATGCGGCGCAGCGTGCGCTTCTCGTCAAACACCTGGACCAGTACCCCCAGGTTGTTTTCCTGGTTCTTCCAGTTGGCCAGCGCGCTCACTTGCAGGTCGGTCTTCTTGGCCGCGTCGCCGTAGGCGCCTTCGATGGAACCCATCAGCGTCAGCGGTTTCTTGAAGCTCAGCGGCTTGCGGGTTTCGATGTCCACATTGCCGGCGGCGCCGCCTTCGGTCAGGTTGGCCTGCGAGCTCTTGTGCACGGTCACGCGGCCGATCAGTTCGGACGGGAACATCGAGTAGCTGACCGAACGGCCGCCGCCGGTGATGTTGGAGATATACCAGTCGCCGCTCGAGACGGTGTGGCCGTTCAGCGTGGTCAGGGTCAGGTTGGACGGCGTGCCTTTCAGGCTGACGCGGTCGTTTTCACCGAAGCCGCCTTCGGCGCCGCCGGCCGTGGCGACGGACACGCCAGGTACGCGCTGCAGCGAGTCGGCGACGCTCTTGTCCGGCATCTTGCCCACGTCTTCGGCGGTGATTACTTCCACCTGCGAGTCGGCGTTACGCTTCTGGTTGATCGACTGCGCCAATGCGGCACGGACGCCGGTCACGGTCACAACCGCGTCTGGCGACTTGGATGCATCCTGCGCCATGGCGGCGGTGCTGGTGATCAGGATGGCGACCGCAGTGGCGATCGGTGTCAAATTGCGCTTCATGTACTCCCCCTTGATTGTGGCCTTCGGTGAAAGCCCGTCCGTTTTAAGTAGATCCTCTTGCAGACCGCCGCGCTCCCCGCAACGCCCCGCAGATCCATCTATACAACCACTAACAAAACCAATTCAACGCCAATATACTCTCATCCAATACCAGAACACTACCAATTTTCGTATTTTTTTCACATGTTGTTTGCACCACACAGACCACTTTGCCAACATTCCGCCTTAGATAGCGCTACCTCCCTCTGTGGTTGCGCATGCGCAATGCAAACCGCTAGCATGCCGGTCTTTTTTTGGTATTATCGGAGCGCATAAAAGTAGACAAAAACAACAGGGGACCAGACATGACATCGCTTCAACAGATCATGCAGCACCTGGGGCAGACCAGCAGCCAGCCCCTGTACCAGCAGTTGCAGCGTGCGCTGCGCGAAGCGATCGACAAGCGCATTTTCGGACCCGACGAGGCGCTGCCGGCCGAGCGCCAGTTGGCCAACGACCTGGCCATTTCCCGCATCACGGTGCGCAAGGCCATTGACGGCCTGGTGGACGAAGGCCTGCTGGTGCGGCGCGCCGGCTCCGGCAATTTCATCAACACGCGGATAGAAAAGAACTTCGCCAAGCTGACCTCGTTTTCAGAGGACATGCGGGCGCGCGGACGCACGCCGCGCAGCGTGTGGCTGAAGCGTTCGGAGGGGACGGTGACGCCGGAAGAGGCCTTGCGGCTGCGGCTCAGCCCCGGCGCGCCGGTGTACCGCTTCAACCGCATCCGCTACGCGGACGAGATACCGATGTGCCTGGAGTACGCCACCATCGTCGCCGGCGCCCTGCCCTCGCTGGAGGCGGTGGGCGTGTCGATGTACGAGGCGCTGGAGCAGGCCGGCAACCGGCCGGTGCGCGCGCTGCAGCGCCTGAGCGCGCTGCTGCTCACCGGCGAGCAGGCCGCGCTGCTGCAAGCGAAGGAAGGCGACGCGGGCCTGGCGGTGGAGCGGCTCGGCTTCCTGCGCGACGGCCGCGCGGTGGAGTTCTGCCGCTCCTACTTCAGGGGCGACATGTATGACTTTGTCGCCGAGTTGAGTACGCCGTAGCCGCTTACTTGGCCTTGGCCTGGTCGCCGGCCGTCACCACGCTCAGCTTGTTCAAGTCCACCGCCTTGCGGAAGGCGGCGTTGACCTGCGCTGGCGTGAGCGCTTTCAGCTTGTCTTCGTAGGCCTGGCTCCACGCGTAGGTGCGGTTCAGGTACAGGAAGTTGGCCCAGCCGCCGGCCAGCACATTGTCCTGCGAGCGGTTTTGGACGCGCTGCTGCAGCATGCCGGACTTGGCCCCCGCCACCTCGACCGCCGTGAAGCCGTCCTTCAGCGCGCGCGCCACTTCCTCGCGGATGGCCGTTTCCAGCTTCTTCAGGTTCTGCGGCGCGGCGATGGCCGAGATGCTGAGATTGCTGGCGCGGTCCACGTCGCTCACCGACAGGCTGGAACCGCCGCCGTAGGACAGGCCGTCCTTCTGCCGGATGCGGTCCATCAGGCGTGATTTCAGGCCGCCTTCGCCGAGGATGTAGTTGGCCACCTCCAGCGCCACGAAGTCCGGGTCTTCGGTGTTCATGTCGATGTTCACCTGCGCGGCATAGAAGCCGTTTTCCTTGTCCGGCGCGTTGATCACCGTATGCAGCGGCGGCCGTTCCACGTTCACGTTCAGCACGCGCGCGTAATTCGGCTTGCTCACCCAGTTGCCGAATTCCTCAGCCACCACGGCTTGCGCGGCGGGCGAATCGAAGTCGCCGACGATGGCCAGCTCGCCGTGCGAGGCGCCGTAGAATTCGCGGTGATAGGCCTTCAAATCGTCCAGCGTCAGCGCCTTGATGGCTTCGATCTGCTCATCGGTGCTCATCGCGTAGCGCACGTCGCCTTTCGGGTAGTTGTTGTAGTGCTTGGCCAGCGCATTGGTGGCCAGCACCTGCGGCTCGTTGCGCGACGCTTCCACGCCCACCAGCCATTGCTGGCGCAGCTGCTCGAACTCGGCCGCGTCGAAGGCCGGTTCCTTGAGCACGTGCGCGGCCAGGCGCAGTGCCGCTTCCAGCTTGCTGCGCGTGGTGTCGAAGCGGTACACGCTGCCGGACATCTTCAGCTTTTCCATCGCGTCGGCCAGCTGCGCACGGCTGTACTTGCTGGTGCCGCGCGTGAGCATGTGGTTGGTGGCGGCGGCGACGATCGCCTTGCCGAACTGGTTCTTCTCGTCGCCCCAGTGCAGGCGCAGCTCCACCGACACGGTTTCGCCCCGGTTCTTCTTCGGCAGCAGCGCCACTTTCAGGCCGCCGATGGTTTTCAGCTCGGTGCGCTTCAGGATGTTGGCCTGGCTCGGATCGAACACCTCGGACTTCAGCGTGTCTTCCTTGCCCTTGAAGTCCTGCATCACTTTCTCGATCGCCGGCGCGGCGGTGATCTCGGCGCGCTGCACGCTGTCCTCCGGCACGAAGCTGCCGACGGTGCGGTTGTCGCGCTTCAGGTAATGCGCGGCGGCCTTGGCCACCTGCTGCGGCGTCACCTTGGGCAGACTGTCGCGGCCCAGGAACAGCAGGCGCCAGTCGCCCAGCGCGATCTGCTCGGACAGCGCCACGCCCACCTTCTGCGGATCATTGAGCGCCTTCTCGATGCCATTGCCGATGTTGCGGCGCACGCGTTCCATTTCGTCCTCGGTGGGGGGGGTTTTCGCGAAGCCTTCCACGGCGGCGATCAGCTCGTCGCGCACCGGCTCCAGCGGCTGGCCGGCCTTCACCACGGCGCCGATCAGTTGCAGGCCGGGCGCGTAGCCGGTCTGGCCGAAGCTGAACACCTGCGCGGCCTTGCCGGTTTCCACCAGCGCCTTGTGCAGGCGGCCGTTCGGCGTGTCGTTCAGGATCTCGGACATGAAGGCCAGCGCGTCGCTGTCCTCGTGCAGCGCGGCCGGGATCTTGTAGCCCAGCGCGACGATCTGGATGTCGCCCTTGCGGCGCACGATGAAGGAACGCTCGCCATCCTGGGTCGGCTCCACGGTCCAGAAAGGCGGCAGCTTGCGCTTGGGCTTGGGGATGGCGCCAAAGGACTTGCTGATCCACGCCAGCGTCTGCGCCGGCTCGAACTTGCCGGCCACCAGCAGCACCGCGTTGTCCGGCTGGTAGTAGGTGCGGTAGAAGGCCTGCAGGTTCTCGATCTTGACGTTCTCGATGTCGCTGCGGTTGCCGATGGTGGAGCGGCCGTAGCTGTGCCAGTCGTAGGCCACGCTCTGCATGCGCTTGAGCAGCACCTCGAACGGGCTGTTCTCGCCGCTCTCGTACTCGTTGCGCACCACCGTCATTTCCGAGTCCAGGTCCTTCTTCGCCACGAAGGAATTGACCATGCGGTCGGCCTCCATGTCGAGCGCCCATTTCAGGTTGTCGCCGCCGGCCTGGAACACTTCGTAGTAGTTGGTGCGGTCGTACGAGGTGGTGCCGTTGTACTCCATGCCGCGGTCGGCGAACTGCTGCGGGATGCTGCGGTTCTTCGGCGCGCCCTTGAACAGCATGTGTTCCAGCAGGTGGGCCATGCCGGTCTCGCCGTAGTTCTCGTGGCGCGAACCGACCAGGTAGGTGACGTTGACGGTGACGGTGGGTTTGGAGGCGTCCGGGAACAGCAGTACCTTGAGGCCGTTCGGCAGCCGGTATTCGCTGATGCCTTCGACCGACGGGCCTTTCACGGTGCCCGGCGGCAGCGCCTGCGCCAGGACCAGGGAGGGCGGCAGCAGCGTCAGGCTGCACAGCAGCAGGGTGGCGCGCAGCGCCGGCAGATGTGGTTTCATGTAGTAGCCGTACAGGAAAATTGCATCCTACCCTACTTCGCCCGCCCCTCACAGTCCCGCAGGGGCGGCGTGACAAAGCGCGCATTTTTCGGCCCGGGCCGATCGATATACTGGCCGCTTTCAACCGCGAGAGGAAAACATGCATCAACGCTCCGTACTGACGCTGGCGCTTGCGCTGGCAGCAATGCCCGCCGCCGCCCGGCAGGCCAGCGCCGATCCCCTGGGGCCGATCGCGCAATGCATCGCCAAGGGGCAGTTCAGGTCGGCCGAAACGCTGCGGCGCGCCAACCAGGATCCAACGCGCCAGGTGGAGGGCCCGAACGGCCCCGCCACCGTGTCGGTGGCCGACGGCTACCGCGTCATGCTGCACAAGGCCGGCAAGGCGCCGCTGGTCAACTTGAAGATAGAACTGTCGGCGCCGGGGCAATTCAGGCAGGACCGCGACGCCATCCTGGCGCAATACGGCGTGATGGCGAAGCGCGCAGCGGCGGCGGGAGCGGCCCCGGTGGCGGCGGCGCGCAGCGAGATCAACGGCGTGGAAGTGATCGACCTGACCAGTCCGACCATCGATCGCGGCGGACCGCTCAGCATGGTCACGCTGGCGCACGAGGCCAGCGGCGTGATCGGCACGGCTTACATGCTGAGCCAGCCCAAGGACGTGCGCGAATACGCGAACATGGAAGAATATACCGCCTTGCGCGACCAGTTCACCCGCGAACTGGCCGGTTGCATGGCCGCGAAGGGCTAGGCGGGGTCGCCGGGCAGCGGCAGGAAGCAGGCGTCCACCACTTGCAGGCCGTTATCCTTGGCGAAATTGAGGACGAAATGGTAGGCCATGGGTTCGAAGTCCCGCAGCGCTTCGTTCACCACCACCGCCTTGACGCCATTGATGTGGGTCGGGCGCACGAAGGTGGAATAACCGAGATGGGAATCTCGGCCGCTGGTGCCTTCCGGACGGAAGCACGACATGACGCCGCACAGGCGGTCGGCCCAGTCGCTGGGACGGAATTGCCTGCCATCGGCAGTAATGCCAAGGATAAAGAACTCGTTGGCCAGTTCTTTGGGGGATTGAGCTGACTCGGCCATAGATGACTCGCGGGACCTGGATGCGTGAAAAATCCTAGGTATTATATCTTATAGAAGACCTAAGGAGGTAAGTACTTGATTTGAAACACGCATTGGCGGCCGCACTGCCTGGGGCGCAGGCGCCAATCCCGATATTGTAACCCGATCCAGCTGTCGGATTTCTTTCAGCGCCCTCAGCCGAGCCAGACCGCGCCGGAAAGCAACAGCAGCAGCATCATCCACAGCAACAGCGCGCGCCACACCAGGCCGACCGTGCTTTGCAGCGCGCGCACCCCCGGCTCCTCGCCCGGCAGCGCCTCCGATTCCATGTCGCCGCTGTCGACCACGGCCGCGTCGGCCGGCAGCAGGCGCGCCGCGTTTTCCTGCGGCGTGCCCAGGCGCACGCCCATGGCGCCGCCGCCAGCGGCCAGAATGATGCCGCGCGCCTCGTCGGCCCAGCGGTGGGCGAAGTTGCGCCAGGCGTAGATGGCGTCCTCGAAGTTGCCCACCACGGCGAAGGCCACGGCGGTCAGGCGCACCGGGATCCAGTCGATCCAGTAAAAGGCCCGGGTGGCGAACTCGCCGAACGCCTCGTTGCGCATGTGCTCGGGCTCGTTCCAGGCCCGCGCCAGGTATTCCGACACACGGTACAGCACCGCGCCGGCCGGGCCGAGCGGCATCAGGAACCAGAAGAACACGCCGAACACGTTGCGGTGGGTGGTGATCAGGGCTTTTTCGACGGCGATGCGGGAGATTTCGCCCGCTTCCATGCCCACCGTATCGAGCTTGGTCCATTCGGCCAGCAGCGCGCGCGCGGCCGCCTCGTCGCCCGCGTTCAGGGCCAGCTGGATGGAGGTGAAGTAATGGCTGTAGTGGCGGAAGCCCAGCGTCAGGTAGACGATCAGCACATTCCATGCGAACGCGGCCAGGAACCAGTCGTAGCGGATCAGCACCCAGTAGATCAGCATGGTGGGCGCCACCAGCGCGAACATCATCAGGAACCAGCCGATGCGGCCATGGCGCGAGTCGCCCGCGTTGAACCACGCTTCCATGCGCACCGCCAGGCTCTTGATCTCGGCGTAGATGGGATTATCCGCCCGCAGCGGCTTCATCTGCTCGATCAGCAGCGCGCAAAGAATGGAAAGAAAAGTCATTAAACGTCCTTAAGATTGGCATTGCCGCAATGCCCGCTACGATAGCGCAGCAGCGCGCCGGAATCAAACTTATTAGCGTTCCGGGAGCGCCGCGTCAGGCTCTGAGGAAATGGAACAGATTGCGCAGCATGCCGGCGGTGGCGCCCCAGATGTAATAGCGCTGGTAGGGCATGGCGTAGAAGCTGCGCCGCCCGCTGGCCAGCTCGGCCGACAGGCGCTGGTGGTTCAGGCCGTCCATCAGGAAGGCCAGCGGCACTTCGAAGATCTCGGCCACTTCGCCCGGGTCGGCGCGCAGCTCGAACGGCGGGTGCAGCAGGGCCACCACCGGGGTCACGCTGTAGTTGGTGCCGGTGTAGTAGACCGGCAGGGTGCCGATGATCTCGGCATGGCGGCGGTCCAGGCCGATCTCCTCCTCCGCTTCGCGCAGCGCGGTGTCGGCCGGACTGGCGTCATATTCCTCGGCGCGGCCGCCGGGAAAGCTGATCTGGCCGGCGTGGCTGCTCAGATGGTCGGTGCGCTGCGTGAGCAGCAGCCGCAGGCCCTCGGCGCGCTGCACCAGCGGCACCAGCACGGCGGCGGCCTTGGCGCTGGCCTGCGGCGCGAACGGGGTTTCATCGCCCTCCGGGGTCCACAGCGGCGGCGCGGCGAAGCGCGCGCGCAGCCAGTCCGGCGCCAGGCGCTCGGCCGGCACGGCCGGCTCGCCGGCGATGGCGTCAATCGGGAGTTGCTGCGGGTCGAACAAAAGCTTGGCCATACCACCTCCAAATAGCGAAAGGGCGCCAGCGGCGCCCTTTTGAGGGACGCCACCCAGGCGCCCCTGCCCCAAACCCAAACGCGATTAAGCGCTTGCTTTTGCCGCTGCTGGGCGACGGTTTGGCAGTTTTTCTTTGATACGTGCCGATTTGCCCGAACGGTCGCGCAGGTAGTACAGCTTGGCGCGACGTACGTCACCGCGGCGTTTCACTTCGATCGAAGCGATCAGCGGGGAGTACAGCTGGAAGGTACGCTCAACGCCTTCGCCGGACGAGATCTTGCGAACGATGAAGTTCGAGTTCAGGCCACGGTTACGACGGGAGATGACCACGCCTTCGTAAGCCTGGGCGCGCTTGCGGGTGCCTTCGACTACGTTGACGTTGACGATCACGGTGTCGCCAGGTGCAAATTCAGGGATGTTTTTGCCCAGGCGAGCAATTTCTTCTTGCTCGAGTTGTTGAATCAGGTTCATTTGATGACTCCAATTACCATCGTGCCGGCGCGTACTAAACCCGGTAGAGGATGGGGTTAAACAAAGAGGCAACATGCCTCTCGTCTCTACTGCTTTGCTACAGTGCCGGTTTTTCTAAACCGGCCAAAAATTTCTCGTCCTGGCGCGTCAGCAAGCCTGCTTGGCGCGCCTTGGGCAATAAATCCGGGCGCTTGCGCGCGGTCGCTTCCAGCATGCGCTGGCGGCGCCATTTTTCAATCTCGGCGTGGTTGCCGCCCATCAGCACGGCAGGCACATCCTCGCCTTCATACGTCACCGGCCGCGTGTAGTGCGGCGAATCGAGCAGGCCGTTGACAAAGCTGTCCTCGACCGCCGACGCTTCGGTGTTGAGCACGCCCGGCAGCAGGCGCACCACTGCGTCCATCAGCGCCATGGCCGGCAATTCGCCGCCCGACAGCACGAAGTCGCCCAGGCTGATTTCCTCATCGACGCAACGGTCGATCAGGCGCTGGTCCACCGCCTCGTAGCGGCCGCACAGAATCACCAGGCCGGGCTCGGCTTTGAGCTGCATCACGCGTTCGTGCGTCAGCTGCTTGCCCTGCGGCGACATGAACACCACGCGCGGCGCCGGCAAGCCGGCGTCGATCTGGCGCTGTTTCGCGGCGGCGATGGTCGCCTCCAGCGGCTTGGCCAGCATCACCATGCCGGGGCCGCCGCCATAGGGGCGGTCATCCACGGTGCGGTGATTGTCGGTGGTGAAGTCGCGCGGATTCCACAGCGACAAATTCCACTTCTGCTGCTCGAACGCGCGGCGGGTCACGCCCGACTGCGTCAGTGCGGCAAACATTTCCGGGAACAGCGTTACAACATCGAATTGCATACAGGCTCCCGGATCAGTAATCCAGGCCCCAGTCCACCGTGATCTTTTTCGCTTCCTTGTCCACCGTGATGATGAACTGGTCCACAAATGGAATCAGGCGCTCCTGCGCCGCGGACTCGGCGTCGCCAGGCTGTGCGCTGACCGGAGCGGTAATACGCAGTATCGACTGCGGACCATTGCTCATCATGTCGGCCACAACGCCCAGGCTCTCGCCCTGCAAATTCACGACTTCCAGCCCGATCAGGTCGGACCAGTAAAACTCGCCGTCATCCAGCGTGGGGAACTGGCTGCGCGGGATGTACACGCCGGTGCCTTTCAGCGCCTCCGCGAGATCCCGGTCGGTCAGGTCGTCCAGCTGGGTCACGACGTCGCCGCCGTGCAGTTTCGCACGGCGCACATTCACTGCGTGCAGGCTGGGTTTATCCAGCCACCAGGTCTTAACATGCAACAAGGCATCCGCATCGTCGGAAAAGGGGCGAACCCGGATTCCGCCTGCTACGCCGTAAGCGCCGGACACAAAGCCCACTTGCACCAGATCGTCGGGGAGTTGCACCCCGGATGCCAATTTATCTGTCAAAACCTGAACGCCGAATTAGGCTGCTTTCTTGTTCGAAGCGACCAGGCGAGCAACGGCTGGGGACAGCTGTGCGCCTACGCCGATCCAGTGAGCCAGACGGTCTTCGGTAATCTTGAATGGCACTTCTTGACCCGAAGCCATCGGGTTGTAGAAACCAACGCGTTCGATGAAACGGCCATCGCGGCGATTGCGCGAATCGGTTGCAACGATGTTGAAGAATGGGCGCTTCTTGGCGCCTCCACGAGCTAAACGAATAACGACCATAATATTTCCAAAAAGTGTGCTGAGACGGAAAAAGCCGCAAATTATAGCGCGCTTTCTCTTCCGCCAGCAAGCATTAATAACAATTGGGGTGGGTTTGGGGCAATCGAAGATTATCCCCCAGTCCGGCAAGCAGGGCAAGCATTGCGTGCAAAAAGGCTGTGCCGGAAGGCGATTATGACCGATACTTGCCGCTCCGCCGTTTCATTTTCGCCATTGTTATCGATTGTTATCGCTTTTATGACACCACAACACAAAAACAAGACTTTCTCGTCCCTGCTGGCCTTCCTGCTGGGCGGTATCGGCGCACACCGCTTCTACCTGCGTGGCGTAAATGATACATGGGGCTGGGTGCATGCGGCCAGCGTGCCGGCCATCGGCCTGGTGATGGCGGCGGCCCCGCAGGCCGACATATTCTTCAAGCTGCTGCCGCTGTTCCTGTCGATGCTGGCCGGCTTCCTGCAGGCGCTGGTGCTGGGTTTGATGTCCGACGAGCAGTGGGACGCCACCTTCAACCGCGGTTCCGCGCGCCGCTCCGAAACGCGCTGGCCGCTGGCCGTGATCCTGGTGGCCACCATGCTGGTGGGCTGTGCCAGCCTCATCGCCACGATATCCCGCCTGTTTGACTTGCTGTACACTGGGGGCGCTTACGGCTGACCCAGCCCCTCACCGCCACCACCAGATGACGTTCCGCCTTTCCGCCCTGCTGTGCTGCGCGCTTGCCGCCGCCGTCACCACCCAGGCCCACGCCACCGAGCGCCTGAACTGGGGCTGGTTCAACGCCGCACCCTATATGATTGCCGAGGGGCCGGACAAGGGCAACGGCATCTTCGACCAGATCCGGGGCTTGCTCAAGGACGAGATGCCGGGCTACGAGCACAAGGACGTGCAAGCGCCCTTCCCGCGCATCTTCCAGGAAATCAGGAATGGCAACCCGTGGTGCTTCGTGGGCGGCGTGAAGAACCCGGAGCGCGAGGCGCTGGCCTACTTTTCAGCCCCGGTGGCGGTGTTCCTGCCCTTTAAAGTGGTGGTGCGGCGCGACCGGCTGGCCGAGTTCAGCGGCGCTGCCGGTCCCGGCGGCAGCATTTCGCTGGCCGAACTGATGGCGCGCGACGGCGTGCGCACCAGCTATCTGCGCGGGCGCTCGTTCTCGCCGCAGATCAACGCGCTGCTCGAACAGCACCCCAACCGCCAGTACCACTCGGAGTTCAACGAGGCGCTGCAGATGCTGCTGGCGCGGCGCCTGGACTATCTGCTGGAACTGCCCATTATCAGCACCTACTCGGCGCGCCAGCTGGGCCGCGACGGCGAACTGGCCGCGCTCACCATCCGCGAGCACGCCGACCCCACGGTGAACCGCGTGATGTGCCCGCGCACCGAATGGGGCAAGCAGGTGGTCGCCAAGGTCAACGCGGTGCTGCACGCGCAGCGCAACACCGCGCGCTACCGCGCCATCGTCGAGCGCTGGTCGGACGAGGAATCGCTGCGCATCATCCGCGCCATCTATCCCACCCAGATCCTCAAATCCGAATGAAGAGCAACCTGGCGGCGCGCCTGCTGCGCATCATCTTCGGCTGCTACTTCATCGTCACGCTGGTGGTCACCTGCGTGCAGCTGGCCGCCGAATACCGCCACACGCAGCAGCGCCTGGACGAGGAAATCGGCGCCATGGAGCACACCTTCGGCCCCGGCATCACCGGCGCGCTGTGGCGCTTCAACGGCGAAGTGCTGGGCAGCATCGTCACCGGCGTAAAAGCGCTGCCCATCGTCATCGGCGTCAAGGTCGAGGACGAGCAGGGCAAGCTGCTGCGCGCCATCGGCACCGTCAACGACGGCGCCGGCAAGCGCCTGGAAGCGGGCCCGGACGGCGCACTGATGGCCGCGCCGGCGCCGGGCATGCTGTTCGACCGCATGTTCAGCCGCAGCTTCGCCGCCGTCTACGTGGACGAGGCCGGCGAGCGCCACCCGGTGGGCCGCTGGACCGTGTACTCCAGCCAGCAGGTGGTGGTGCGCCAGGTGGCCTACGGCTTCTTCCTGATCCTGGTGAACTCCGTCATCAAGACGCTGGCGCTGTGGTTCATCTTCCTGTACGTGATCAAGCGCACGCTGGGCCAGCCGCTGCGGCAGATGAGCGACTTCGTGGGCCAGCTCAATATCGACAACATCGGCGACCGCCATTTCGTGCTGAGGGACAAGGGCAAACACGAGCTGCACCAGCTGACCGACAAGCTGAACCAGATGGCCGGCACCCTGCGCAAGTCGGTGGCCGAGAATGCCGCGCTGTACGCTGAACTGAAGGAAATGAACCGCACGCTGGAATCGCAGGTGGCCGAGCGCACCCGCGAACTGCAGCGCGTGGCCAGCACCGACATGCTGACCGGCCTGCACAACCGGCGCAAGCTGGACGAGGTGCTGGGCTATGAGGTGGAGCGCGTGCACCGCTACGGCGGCGGGCTGGCCGTGATCCTGCTCGACATCGACCACTTCAAGCAGACCAACGACAGCTACGGCCACCCCGCCGGCGACCGCGTGCTGGCGGCGGTGGCGGCCATCCTGCGCAGCGGCGCGCGCAGCATCGACAGCGTGGGCCGCTGGGGCGGCGAGGAATTCATGGTGATTTGCCCGCAGACCGAACTGCTAGGCGCGGGCGCGCTGGCCGAGATGCTGCGCCTGCGCATCGCCGCCGCCGAGTTCCCGGAGGTGGGCCGCAAGACCTGCTCCTTCGGCGTGGCCGCGCTGGGTCCGGACGAAAGCCTGTCCAGCCTGGTGGCCCGCGCCGACGCCGCGCTGTACCGCGCCAAGCAGAACGGCCGCAATGCCGTCGAGCACGATACGATTGCACAATTGCTGTAAAGCCATTTTCACCGGTTATACTGGAGAAATAACCCAGTCACCGGAGAACCAAAATGAATGTCCGCACCACTCTGCGCGCCATCGCGCTGTCCCTGATCCTGGCCGGCATGGCCAGCACCGCGTCGGCCCAGAGCTACACCAAGGCGCAGTACGCGGCCGACACCAAGCAGGCGGCCGCCCGTTATGCGGAAGACAAGAAACTGTGCGCCGAAGAGAGCAACTCCGGCGCCCGCATGCAGTGCCAGCGCGACGCCAAGGCCGAGTACAACAAGGCGCTGGCAGCAGCCAAGGCCGACCTGAAAAACGCCAGCGCCAAGCCGGCCGCCTGCAACGACTGCGGCCGCGTGATCGCGGTCAACGTGGTGGATAAAAAAGGCGAAGGCAGCGCGGTCGGCGTGATCGCCGGCGGCGTGGCCGGCGCCCTGCTGGGCAACCAGGTGGGCAGCGGCGGCGGCCGCAAGCTGGCCACCCTCGCCGGCGCGGCCGGTGGCGCCTACGCCGGCAACAAGGTCGAAGAGCACGTCAAATCGACCAAGGTATGGAATGTCAAAGTCCAGTACGACAACGGCACCCAGGGCGAGTTCAGCTTCGACAAAGACCCTGGCTACGCGAACGGCGACCTGGTCAAGAGCGCCAACGGCACCATCGTACGCCGCTAAGCCGCCCGGCACCGCCCGGCGCGCAAGCGAGCGCCGGGAATTCCTTGTCTTGTGTACGATTTGATAATTTCCACAAGACAAGGTAATCATGGAAGACCTGAAAGAACCCGAGGCCGCCCGGCCCGCCCCGGTCCACTCGCCCGCCGCTCCTGCGGCCGCCTCTGCGGCCGCCTCTACAGCCTCGCCTGCCGCCGCGCGGCCACGCCGCAAGCGCTGGATCAGCGTGCTGCTCTATCTGCTGGCCGCCTGCGGCCTGCTGTTCCTGGGCATCGTGGCCTACGCCATGCTCAAGGCGCCGGCCCCGAAAGCGCTCATCGTCATCGACGAGGCGGCTGTCATCGACAGCGTCATGTCCAGCAACTACGGCAAATACTCCCCCACCAAGAAAGGCTGGCTCTACGTCGGCGAGGACAACCGCACCTATCTGATGCGGGTGGTGCAGCAGGCGCGCCTGCAGGACGGCGCCGACGGCGACGAGCTGTATTTCATCGCGAGCGGCGCCTCGGTCACCGAAGGCGACCAGGCCGCCGTCTACGGCGTGTTCTACATCCGCCCCGACCTGGCCGACGGCGGCCTGTCCGAGATCAGCAGCCCGGCCATGCATGCCGGCACGCGCGCGGTGCAGCCGGAGGACGTGCGCTTCGAGGCGCTGAGCGACAATCTGTGGGGCTGGGTGGTCAAGACGCGCGACGGCGAAGATCCGCGCGCGGTGCGGGCGGTGACGCACAACGTAGTGCTGGCGCCGAACGGCACCCAGATCGCCACGCTGGCCGAGTTCCTGGCGGCCGCCGAGCACGCGCCGGAAGACGGCTGCGCGGGCGCCCAGGCCCGCTACGACGCCTACCAGGCCGAGCAGAGCGCCGCCGCCGCCGCGGCCACGGACGACAGCGTGACCGAACCGGAATACGAAGAACCGCTGCGCTGCGAGAAGCGGCGCTGGAGCTACCGCACCGCGACCGTCAACGGCAGCGTGCCGGTGCCGTTCACGGTCACCTTGAGCGGCATGATGAACGGCGCGGCGGTGGAAGCGAAGAACTGGAAACTGATGTTCGACACCAAGAGCTTCAGCTACAACGTGCCGGAGGAATTGAAGTATTGATCAACGTTCGCCCGGTCTCGGCAGCGCGCCTAGGCGCGGCGCGACAGCAGCAAGCCCAGTCCCGCGCTGGCCAGCAGGGCAGCGCAGCTGCGGTTGAAGATGCGCTTGCCGCGCGGCTGCGCGAACCAGCGCCGCAGCCGCGTGCCCATCCAAGCATAGATGGCAATGGCCGCCATTTCCAGCGCCAGGAACAAGGCGCCCAGCACGGTGAACTGCGCCGCCATGGGCTGCGCCGGATCGACGAACTGCGGCAGGAACGCCGTGAAGATCAGGATGGCTTTGGGATTGCCGGCCGCCACCAGGAACTCCTGCCGCGCCAGCTGCATCAGTCCTGCGGCCGGCGCGGCCGGCCCGGCTTCCGCGCCGCGCGCCGCGCGCCACAGCTGAAACGCCAGGTAGAACAGATACGCCGCGCCCACCGTCTTGATGCCGTAGAACAGCAGCTCCGACGTGTGCAGCACCGCCGCCAGCCCGGCCGAAGCGAGCGCGATCATGACGCCAAACGCCAGCAAGCGCCCCGCCCCGGCGGTGCAAGCCTGGCCGAAGCCGTAGCGCGTGGCGTTGCTGATGGATAGCAGGTTGTTCGGCCCGGGCGCCATGTTCAGCGCGAAGCAGGCCGGGACAAACAGCGCAAGCGTGGAAAATTCCATGGGACCGGCTCCTTGAGTTGAGCCCTATTCTACCCACGTCCGGCATCCCGTCTCAACCATTGGCTTCCGGCGCTCCGAACAGGTCCGATGGCACCGCGCCATCGGACAGGCGCTCGATCCAACGCTCCAGCTCGGTTTGCCCGGCCTCGTCGATACGCCGCGCCCACTCAGGCGCGACCGCCGCTGCCCGGCGAACAAGCAAGCGCCGCAGCAAATCCCTGGCAACTTGCCGCCGGCCCTCCTCCCGGCCTTCTTCCCGGCCTTCTTCCCGGCCTTCTTCCCGGCCCTCAGCCCTGCCTTGTTCCCTGCCTATCTCCAAGCCTTGCGCCCGGCCTTCCTCCAGCCCTTTCGAGATCCACAGCTTCCCGGCATCGTCGCGCAACAGCTCCTTGCCATTGACCAGCAAGTCATACAAACACTCTTCCCACGAGTCGAACTCTTTATCCTCCACCACTGCCGTTTTCATGGCCGCCTCCCTGCGCGCCGCACGATGCTTTGTTCCCAGCTTATGCTGCATCGCGCGTGAAATCCAGCCCGACAGGCTGTCGCGCAGCAGCTGATTCCGCTCTTCCAAAATCCACTCCGTGAGCCGGTTAACCACGTGCGCGCAAGCCTGGCGCGAGCGGGTATGGAGCAGGCCAAACAAGGCCGCCACCAGGTTGCGCCCGGCGGTGCACACGGCACTGCGATCCCGGTCGATCAGCAGATACCGCTGCTCTGGCTGCAGCAAGTCCAGGCCTTCCGGTGGCGCCAGCACCAGGCCCAACAGCGACCTGCTGGCGCGCCAGGGCCGCGCGCCGCCATACAACACGATGGGCAGCACCGCAGGCAGCTTGGCGTTCCGCCCCAGCTTGCGCTGCTTGACCAGGGGTAGCCGGTGTCGGGGTCGGTGCGCATCGGCACAGTGTGGTCCCGGCGCGCCACGGCCACGGCCGCCATGCGCGGGATGTTTGGGCTGGCTCAAGCAGGGTGAAAAAAAGGCAGCCAAAGCTGCCTTGAAGTCCGTCCCGCGGAGTGCGCTCGACCTGCGCGGGGCGCGGCTTAGAACTGGTCTTCGCTCAGCGCCAGCACGCCGGCGCTGCCGTCGATGATGGCGGTGCGCATGCCGGACGATTGCGTCAGGAAGTGGTCGGCGAAGAAGCGCGCGGTGACGATCTTGGCGCGGTAGAAGCTGGCGTCGCTGTCGCCGGCGTCCAGCTTCTGCCGGGAGATCACGGCGGCGCGCGCCATCTGCCAGCCGCCCAGCACGATGCCGGCCAGCTTCAGATAGGTCACGCTGCCGGCGAACACGGCCTTGATGTCGGTCTTCATATTGCCGGCCACGTACTCGACCACCGCTTCCAGGTCGGCCGCGCCTTGCGCCAGGTGCTTGCGGATGGCCGCGAAGTCAGCGCCGTCCAGCTTGGCCAGTTCCGCTTCCGTGGCGCGCACTTGCGCGATCAGGCCCTTGGCCACCTTGCCGCCGTCGCGCACGGTCTTGCGGCCCACCAGGTCATTGGCCTGGATGGCGGTCGTGCCTTCGTAGATCGTCAGGATCTTGGCGTCGCGGTAGTGCTGCGCCGCGCCGGTTTCCTCGATGAAACCCATGCCGCCGTGCACCTGCACGCCGTCGCGCGCCACGTCCTGCGACAGCTCGGTGGACCAACCCTTGATGATCGGCACCAGGTATTCGTACACGGCCTGGTTCTCGGCGCGGGTGGCCGCGTCGGCATGGTGGTGCGCCGCGTCGTACAGCGCGGCGCCG
>NZ_BAAKJE010000123.1:0-2220 GCF_059704565.1 Massilia sp. NBRC 108631 | reverse complement strand
CAGCGCGCCCACACCGCCCCCCCCCGCGGCGCGGGCGGCCCCCCGTGGCGCCCCCGCGGCTGGGGCCGCATCGTCAACGTGGCCTCGGTGCACGGGCTGGTGGCGTCGGTAAACAAGTCCGCCTACGTGGCGGCCAAGCACGGGGTGGTCGGGCTGACCAAGGCGGTGGCGCTGGAAAATGCGCGCAGCGGCGTCACGTGCAATGCGATCTGCCCCGGCTGGGTGCTGACGCCGCTGGTGCAGAAGCAGATCGACGAGCTGGCCGCGCGCGAGGGCCTGGGCGCGGACCAGGCGCGCGCCAGGCTGCTGGGCGAAAAGCAGCCCTCGCAGGCGTTCGCCACGCCGGAGCAGATCGGCGCGCTGGCTGTGTTCCTGTGCAGCGCCGCGGCCGACCAGATGCGCGGCGCGGCGCTCAATATGGACGGCGGCTGGGCCGCCCAGTAAGCCTTACACCACCGAACCGAGCTTGAAGATCGGCAGGTACATGGCAATCACCAGGCCGCCGATCAGCACGCCCAGGATCACCATGATCAGCGGTTCCATCAGGCTCGACAGCGAGGCCACGGCCTCGTCCACTTCATCTTCGAAGAAGTCGGCCACCTTGCCCAGCATGGCGTCCAGCGAGCCGGATTCTTCGCCGATCGACACCATCTGCGTCACCATGTTGGGGAACACGTCGGCGTTCTGCATGGCCACCGTCAGGCTGGTGCCGGTGCTCACTTCCTTCTGGATGCGGCGCGTCGCTTCCAGGTAGACGATATTGCCGGATGCGCCGCCCACCGAGTCGAGCGACTCCACCAGCGGCACGCCGGCGGCAAACATGGTCGACAGGGTGCGCGTCCAGCGGGCGATGGTGGCCTTGCGGATCACCTCGCCGAAAATGGGCAGCTTGAGCAGCGTCACGTCCATGAAGCGCTGTACTTGCGGCGAGCGCCGCCAGGCCTGGAAGAAGAAGTAGATCGAGCCGAACAGGCCGCCGAAAATGATGTACCAGTAGTTGACGAAGAACTCGGAAATCGCCATCACGGCCAGCGTGGGCGCCGGCAGGTCGGCGCCGAAGCTGGCGAACACCTGCTTGAACGCCGGCACCACCCAGATCATGATGACGGCCGTGACGATGAAGGCCACGCCCAGGATCGATACCGGGTAGGTCAGCGCGGACTTGATCTTGGCCTTCATGGCCAAGGTCTTTTCCTTGTAGATGGCCAGCCGTGTCAGCAGGTCTTCCAGGATGCCGGCCTGTTCGCCGGCGCCCACCAGGTTGCAGAACAGCGGGTCGAAATACAGCGGGAACTTGCGGAACGCCTGGTTCAGGCTGGTGCCGGTTTCGATATCGGCGCGCAAATCCATCACCAGCTTCGACACCGACGGATTGGAGTGGCCCTTGCCGACGATGTCGAACGACTGCAGCAGCGGCACGCCGGCCTTCATCATGGTGGCCAGCTGGCGCGTGAACAGCGAGATGTCCTTGTCGGTGACCTTCTTGCCGCTGCGGTAGACCTTTTTCTTGACCTTGGTGACCATGATGCCTTGCCGCCGCAAGGTCACGTTGACCACCGCTTCGCCGCCGGCGCGCAGCTCGCCGCGCACGGTCTTGCCGGTTTTGTCCTTGCCTTCCCAGGCGAAGACCGATTCCTTGACCGGGCTGCCCGGCGTGCTGGTAGTGGCCATGATGTCTGTCCTATTCATTGGTGCAGCCGAGGACTTCCTCGAGGCTGGTCAGCCCGTTTTTTACTTTGACCAGGCCGGATTGGCGCAGCGACTTCACGCCTTCGCTTTCCGACTGGGCCGCGATCTGCATCGAATTGCCGTGCGCCAGGATGAGGCTCTCGATGGCGGGGGTGATCGGCATGATCTGGTAGATGCCGACCCGGCCCTTGTAGCCGCCGCCGTTGCAGCGTTCGCAGCCGACCGGGCCGTACGGCTTCCAGCTGCCGTCCAGCTCTTCCGGCTTGTAGCCTGCTTTCAGCAGCAGTTCGTTGGAAATGTCCACCGGCTGCTTGCAGGTGCACAGGCGGCGCGCCAGGCGCTGCGCGGTAATCAAGATCACCGAGGAGGCAATGTTGAACGGCGCCACGCCCATGTTCATCAAACGCGTCAGCGTGGATGGCGCGTCGTTGGTGTGCAGCGTGGAGAACACCATGTGGCCGGTCTGCGCCGCCTTGATGGCGATGTCGGCCGTTTCCAGGTCGCGGATCTCGCCCACCATGATGATGTCCG
>NZ_BAAKJE010000122.1:0-201 GCF_059704565.1 Massilia sp. NBRC 108631 | reverse complement strand
ATCATCAAACGCCCACACTTATCGATTGTAAATTTTTAAAGAATTCTGCGTTGTTGCTGAAGCGTTTTGTTCAGCAGCAGAGAAGGAAGATTATGGGGCGTTTCGTTAAATCCGTCAACCCCTGTTTTCCTACCTCTCCTACGCTGCAAGCAGTGCTCAGCAGCGCGGGGACAGAACTATAGCAAAGGCTCTCGCATTCCG
>NZ_BAAKJE010000121.1:0-4084 GCF_059704565.1 Massilia sp. NBRC 108631 | reverse complement strand
ACACCATCAAGGGCTCGGCCGGCCTGTTCAGCCTGGACCACATCGTCGCCTTCACCCACGTGCTGGAAAGCGTGCTCGATGAAGTCCGCGCCGGGACGGTCGATACGGACGGCGAGCTGGTCACGCTGCTGCTGTCCTGCTGCGACCATATCGGCGCCATGACGGACGCGCTGGAAGCCGGCCAGGCCGGCGCGGACGACGCCATGCGGCAGCGCGGCGCGCCCTTGCTGCTACGGCTGTCCGCCTACCTGGACGATGGGCATGCCAACGCCGCTTGCGCGGCGGATGGCGCCGCCGCCACGGTAGCGGACGGTGGAGCCCCGGTGGCGCGCAGCCAAGGCACGCACTGGCACATCTCCCTGCGTTTCGGACCGGACGTGCTGCGCAACGGCATGGACCCGCTGTCCTTCTTGCGCTACCTGAACCAGATCGGCCGCATCACCGCCATTGCCACCGTGGACGACGCGCTGCCTGAGCCCGGCCAGATGGACCCCGAGTCCTGCTACCTGGGCTACGAGATCGCCTTCGACAGCAGCGCCGACCAGGCCACCATCGAGGCGGTGTTCGAATTCGTGCAGGACGATTGCACGGTGCGCGTCATGCCGCCCCAGCCTCCGGGGCTGCCGCAGCTGCAGGCCCCGGTACAGCCGCAGGAGCTGCAGAAAGCGCAGCCGGATCAACGGGGCGCCGAATCGCGCACCGTGCGCGTGGACGCTGACAAGCTGGACCACCTGATCAACCTGGTGGGAGAATTGATCATCGCCGGCGCCTCGGCCGACCTGATCGCGCGCCGCGTGCGCAACGCCGAACTGCAGGAAAGCACCTCGCGCCTGTCCACGCTGGTGGAGGAAGTGCGCGACAGCGCGCTGCAGCTGCGCATGGTGAAAATCGGCGCCACCTTCAACCGCTTCCAGCGCGTGGTACACAACGTATCGCGCGAACTGGGCAAGGACATCGCGCTGGTGGTCAACGGCGAGGACGCTGAGCTGGACAAGACCGTGGTGGAGAAAATCGGCGACCCGCTGATGCACCTGGTGCGCAACGCCATCGACCACGGCATCGAAGCGGCCGAACGGCGCACCGCGGCGGGCAAGCCCGCGCGCGGCACCGTGCGGCTCAACGCCTATCACGACTCCGGCAGCATCGTCATCGAAGTGAGCGACGATGGCGGCGGCTTGAAGAAGGAGCGCATCTTCGCCAAGGCCGTCGAGCGGGGCCTGGTGGAGGCCGACCGCAAGCTGAGCGACGGTGAAATTTACGCGCTCATCTTCGAGCCGGGGTTCTCAACGGCCGAACAGGTGACCAACCTGTCCGGCCGCGGCGTGGGCATGGACGTGGTCAAGCGCAATATCAACGCGCTGCGCGGCAGCGTGTCGGTCGACAGCGCGGAAGGCAAGGGCACCACGGTGACGGTGCGCCTGCCGCTCACGCTCGCCATCATCGATGGCTTCCTGGTCGGCCTGGGCAAGTCCACCTATGTGATCCCGCTCGACACGATAGAGGAGTGCATCGAATTCGCGGCCGAACCTGGCCAGGACTACGCCAACCTGCGCGGCCAGGTATTGCCCTTCGTGCGCCTGCGCGACATGTTCGGCGTGCAAGGCCCGGCCGGGCGGCGCGAATCCATCGTGGTGCTGAAGCACGCAGGCCAGCGCGCCGGGCTGGTGGTGGACAGCTTGCTGGGCGAGTTCCAGACCGTGATCAAGCCGCTCAGCCCCGTATTCAGCGGCGTACGCTGCATCAGCGGCTCCACCATCCTGGGCAGCGGTGAAGTGGCGCTGATACTGGATGTGGCGGCCCTGCTGCAGCACCATGGCGGCGCCGGGTCCCAGCACCTGCAACTACAAGCCGCGTAATTATTTCAAGATCTTTCGGAGACGAGCATGTTCAACAAACTCAAGGTAGGCACCCGCCTCGGCATCCTGGTCGCGCTGCTGTCCATCATCGTGATGGCTGTCGGCTACGCGGGCATGCGCGGCATGAACTTCAGCAACGGCAAGCTCAAAACGGTGTACGAGGACCGCACCATCGCCCTCGGCCAGTTGGCCAAGATCGGCGACGCCATGCTGCGCATGCGCCACCGCAGTGTGCAAGCCTCGTTCGGCGCCACGCCGGCCGAGGTGGAAGCCGACCTGGTGGCGCTGGAGAAGAACGACGCAGCCTTCAAGAAGAACATGGGCGATTACCTGGGCACGGTGCTCACGCCCGAGGAAAAGAAGATGGTCGATGAGTTCACGCCAGCCTGGAATGCCTACAACGACAAGCGCGCCGCCGCCATGGCGCTGGCCAGGGCCGGCAACCAGAAGGCTGCCGCCGAGGCCATGCGCAATATCGAAAAGGACTTTTACCTGCCCCTGGACTTGCTGACCAAGCTGCGCACGCTGCAGGAAGATGTGGCCAGGCAGGAGTACGAAGACGCGGTCAGGCAATACGACGACACCACGCGCCTGAACGTGGGCCTGATCTGCGGAGGCCTGCTGATTGGCGTGCTGCTGTCCTGGATCTTGATCCGCAGCCTGCTGCGCCAGCTGGGCGGCGAGCCTGATTATGCGGCGCAGATCGTCGGTGAAGTCGCCCACGGCAATCTGGCGGTCGACATCCGCGTGCGCGAAGGCGACCGCAGCAGCCTGCTGTATTCGATGAAGCAGATGGTGGACAAGCTGTCGCAGGTTGTGGCCGAAGTGACCAACGGCGCCCAGGTGCTGGCCGGTGCATCCGAAGAAGTGAGCGCCACCGCGCAGTCGCTGTCGCAGGCGGCCAGCGAGCAGGCGGCGGGCGTGGAGCAGACCAGCGCCTCGGTCGAGGAAATGACCGCCTCCATCGCGCAGAACACCGAGAACGCCAAAGTGACCGACGCCATGGCCAGCAAGGCCGCCATCGAGGCCACCGAGGGCGGTGCGGCGGTGAGGGAAACCGTGGCGGCCATGAAGCAGATCGCCAACAAGATCGTCATCATCGACGACATTGCCTACCAGACCAACCTGCTGGCCCTGAACGCTGCCATCGAGGCGGCGCGCGCAGGCGAACATGGCAAAGGCTTCGCCGTGGTCGCGGCTGAAGTGCGCAAGCTGGCCGAGCGCTCGCAGGTGGCGGCGCAGGAAATCGGCGAAGTGGCGGCCAGCAGCGTGAGCCTGGCCGAGCGCGCCGGAGAACTGCTGAACTCCATGGTCCCCAACATCAAGAAGACCTCCGACCTGGTGCAGGAGATCACGGCGGCATCGGAAGAACAGTCCACCGGCGTGGGCCAGATCAACGCGGCGGTCGGCCAGCTGTCCAGCACCACCCAGCAGAATGCCGCCGGCTCCGAGGAACTGGCATCCACCGCCGAAGAGATGAGCAGCCAGGCCGAGGAACTGCAGGCCGCCATTGCCTTCTTCCGCGTGGCCGGCGCCGCGCCGGTGCAGCAGCGCGCCAACGTGCAAGTATTGCGCAAACCGCCTGCGCGCAGCGGCGGCCGCAAGCCCGCGTCGCCGTCCGGTGGCCATGTCAGCCTGGCGCACTTCCCGGACGGCGAGCCGGACGAAGCGCACTTCACCAAGTTCTGAGCGGGAACGGCATATGCAAGCGTTACCGCAAGCCCCTGCGCAATACCTGACCTTCACCCTGGGCGGCGAGACCTATGCGGTCGGCATCCTGGCGGTGAAGGAAATCATCGAATACGCCGGACTGACGCCGGTGCCGATGATGCCCGAAGCGATACGCGGCGTGATCAACCTGCGCGGCGCCGTGGTGCCGGTGATGGACCTGGCCGCGCGCTTCGGCCGCCAGGCCAGCGAAATCACCAAGCGCACCTGCATCGTCATCGTTGAAGTGGTGCAGGGGCACACCGGAGAACACCAGGTGCTCGGCGTGATGGTGGACGCCGTCAGCGCCGTGCTGGAAATTGCCGCGGCCGACATCGAACCGGCGCCGGCCTTCGGCGCGCGCATCCGCAGCGACTTCATCGCCGGCATGGGCAAGGTCAACGGCAAGTTCGTGATCCTGCTGGACGCCAGCCAGGTGCTGTCGGTGGACGAAATCAGCGCGTTGGCGGCCGCATGACACCCGCCGCCATCAGCGACCATGAGTTCGCGCAGTTCCAGCG
>NZ_BAAKJE010000120.1:0-237 GCF_059704565.1 Massilia sp. NBRC 108631 | reverse complement strand
GGGTGATGGTGGACGCGGTCAACGCCGTGATCGACATCCCGCCGTCCGACATCGAACCGGCGCCACAGTTCGGCGCCCGCATCCGCCCCGAGTTCATTGCCGGCATGGGCAAGGTCAACGGCAAGTTCGTGATCCTGCTGGACGCCAGCCAGGTGCTGTCGGTGGACGAAATCAGCGCGTTGGCGGCCGCATGACACCCGCCGCCATCAGCGACCATGAGTTCGCGCAGTTCCAGCG
>NZ_BAAKJE010000119.1:0-381 GCF_059704565.1 Massilia sp. NBRC 108631 | reverse complement strand
GCAGCGACTCCACGGTCTGCTGGGTGGCGTCGTTCAGCTGCATCATGGTCTCGGTGATCTGTTGCGCGCCCACGGCCTGTGACTGCATGCCCTGCAGCACGGCGTCGAACTGCGGCGCCAGTTTCTGCACCTGCACCATCACGCCCGACAGCTGGTCCGTCACCTGGCGCACCTCGCCCACGCTGCGCCGCACCTCCTCGGAGAATTTGTCCATGCCCATCACGCTGGCCGAGACGGCCGACTGCATTTCCTTGAGCATCTGCTCGATGTCCCAGGTCGACACCGAGGTCTGGTCGGCAAGGCGGCGAATCTCGGTGGCCACCACCGAGAAACCGCGCCCGGCTTCGCCGGCCTTCTCGGCCTCGATGGCCGCGTTCAGCG
>NZ_BAAKJE010000118.1:0-11317 GCF_059704565.1 Massilia sp. NBRC 108631 | reverse complement strand
CGGACAACTCCCACACCCAGCCTGAGCCGCATCCCCCAAACTTCGGGGTCAGACCCCGAAGTTGGCGGGATGCGGCTCAGGTCGCCAAGGGTGGCTGATAATTGCGCAAACCGGGACAAGCGGCGGGGACGGGACGGCGCCATCATGCCAGCTCGCCATCTAACGGACCGCACCATGAACGCTTTTCTTTACCTGCTTACCGTCCTGATCTGGGGCACGACCTGGATCGCCATCAAGTTCCAACTCGGCGTGGTGCCGGCGCCCGTGTCCATCGCTTACCGCTTCTGGATCGCGGCGGCAGTGCTGCTGCTGGTGCTGTTTGCCATGCGCAAGAAAATTTGGCCGCCGCGCGCGGCCTGGCCTTACCTGGCCGCGCAGGGCGTGGCGCTGTTCTGCTGTAATTTCCTTTGCTTTTACTATGCCAGCCAGTGGGTGCCGAGCGGCTTGGTGGCCGTGGTCTTCTCCACCGCGCCGATCTGGAACGCGCTGAACGGCCGCCTGTTCCTGGGCCGGGCGCTGCGCCCGCAGGTGGTGGGCGGCGCCCTGCTCGGCCTGTGCGGCATCGCCCTGCTGTTCCTGCCCCAGATGCAGGGCCACTGGAACGACGGCGGCATGCTGGCCGGCCTGGGACTGGCCTTGCTGGGCACCCTCTGCTTCTCGACCGGCAACCTGCTGTCCAGCCGCATGCAGGCGCTCGGCCTGGCGCCGTGGCTGACCAACGTCTGGGCCATGACCATCGGCGCTTCCATCCTGACCGTGGGCGCGCTGGTGCTGGGCATGCCCTTCACCTGGGAGCCGGGCCTGCGCTATGCCGGTTCGCTGCTTTACCTTGCCATTCCCGGTTCGGTGATCGCCTTCACCGCCTATCTGATGCTGGTCGGGCGCATCGGCCCTGACCGTGCTGCCTATTCCACAGTATTATTCCCCATCGTGGCGCTGAGCGCGTCCACCATATTCGAGGACTACCACTGGACCGCGCTGGCCTTCTGCGGCCTGGCGCTGGTCCTGGCCGGCAACCTGCTGGCCTTCATGCCGTCCTGGCCTGCGCTGGGCCGCACGGAGGCCCGCGCGAGATAAACAAACCAGGAGAACTG
Organism: Massilia sp. NBRC 108631; assembly: GCF_059704565.1. Lineage (NCBI taxonomy): Bacteria > Pseudomonadati > Pseudomonadota > Betaproteobacteria > Burkholderiales > Oxalobacteraceae > Massilia > Massilia sp. NBRC 108631. The sequence continues at coordinate 10,223 of NZ_BAAKJE010000118.1, read as the reverse complement.
CATGCGCGGTACCGGATTCGCCCTCACCTTGTTGCTGCTCCCGGCAGCGGCGCTTGCCTCCCCGGCCGCCCCGGCCGACACGGTCTACCGCAACGGCTACATCTACACCGTGGACGCGCAGGACAGCGTGCAGCAGGCGCTGGCCGTGCGCGGCGGCCGTATCGTCTACGTGGGCGACAACGCCGGCGCGCAAGCCCACACCAGCGGCCAGACCCGCGTGATCGACCTGCAGGGCCGCATGCTGATGCCCGGGCTGGTGGACGGCCACATGCATCCGCAATCCGGCGGCTCGCGCCTGCTCAATTGCAGCCTCGACTATCAGCCGCTCACGGTGCCGCAGTTCCAGGCACGCATCCAGGCCTGCCTGGACAAGGAGAAGAACGCCGCTCCACAGCGCTGGCTGAAGGTGGTGAACTGGTTCCAGCAGGGCATGCTGCCGGACGGCGTGGCGATCACCAGCGCCGCGCTGGACAGCCTTAAAACCAGCCGCCCGGTGGTGGTGCGCTCGTCCTTCGGCCACTCCGTGCTGCTCAACTCCAAAGCCCTGAAGCTGGCCGGCGTCACCGCCCGCACGCCCGATCCTGAGGGCGGAAAAATCGCGCGCGACGCCGCCGGCAACGCCACCGGCATCCTGGAGGACGCGGCGCAGGACATGGTCAGCAAGTTCATGCCCGTGCTCACGCCGAAGGAAAACCTGGCCGCCTCCTCCGCCGCGCTGGAGGCCATGCGCAAGCAGGGTATCACCACCTTCCTCGACGCCTATACCGATCCCGAAACGCTGGCCGCCTTCTCGCAGCTGCAAAAGCAGGGCAAGCTCACCGCGCGCGGGCACTTCGCGGTGCTGGTCGATCCGCAGGACGCCATATCCGGCAAGGCGTTCAAGGAAATCAGTCAGCTCGCCAGGCGATTCGACCAGGGTCCCACGCGCACCGCGCCGTCCATGCAGGTGCGCCACGCCAAGCTGTTCATGGACGGCGTGATCGCCGCGCCGGCCCTCACCGGCACCATGCTGGCGCCCTACTACACGAACCAGGGCACGCCGCAGCATCCGCACTGGGCGCCCGGCACCAGCAAGGGACCGGACAGCTACTTCACCCCGGCGCTGCTGAAATCCACGCTGTCGGCGCTCGCAAAAGCCCGCATCGACCCGCACATCCACGCCGACGGCGACGGCGCCGTGCGCGACACCCTCAACGCCCTGCAAACGCTGCGCGCCGCGCCGGAAGGCAAGGACGTGCGCGCCGCACTGGCGCACGACGAAATCGTGGACCCGGCCGACTTCCCCCGCTTCAAGCAGCTGGACGCCACGGCTGTGCTGTCCTTCCAATGGGCCAAGCCGGCGCCGGACACGGTGGGGGCGCTGAAGGAATACCTGGGCAAGGAACGCTACGCCATCGTGCAGCCGCAATCGCTGCTGCTGGACGCGGGCGCGCGCATCGCCTATGGCAGCGACTGGCCGGTGGACCCGCTGAACCTGTGGTACGCCTTGAAAGTGGGCGTGACGCGCACTGCGGCGCAAGGCGCCGCCAACCCGGCGCCACCCGAGTACGCCGGCCGGCTGGGCGAGGCGCCCGGCATGCCGCGCGCGGCCGTGCTGCGCGCCGTCACGATGAACGCGGCGTACACCCTGCGGCAGGAGAAGGAGACGGGTTCGCTGGAAGTCGGCAAGCTGGCCGACCTGATCGTGCTGGACCGGAACTTCATGGAAGTCCCGGCCGAGGACATCGCCGACACCAAGGTGCTGCAGACCGTGGTGGGCGGTAAGGTCGTGTACGAGGCGGTGGCTTTTTGATTACTTCTTGGTGAACACCAGGTCCCATACGCCGTGGCCCAGTTTCAGGCCGCGGTTTTCAAACTTGGTGAGCGGACGGTAGGCCGGCTGCGGCGCGTAGCCTTCGGCCGTGTTTTGCAGGCCAGGCTCGGCGCCCAGCACTTCCAGCATCTGCTCCGCGTATTCCTGCCAGTCGGTGGCGCAGTGCAGGTAGCCGCCCGGCGCCAGCTTCTCGGTCAGCAGTTTGACGAACGGGCCCTGGATCAGGCGGCGCTTGTTGTGGCGCGCCTTGTGCCATGGGTCCGGGAAGAACACATGCACGCCGTGCAGCGAGCCGTCCGGGATCATGTTGTTCAGTACTTCCACCGCGTCATGCTGGATCAGGCGCAGGTTGGTCAGCTCCTGCTCGCCGATCTGCTTGAGCAGGCTGCCCACGCCGGGCGTGTGCACTTCCACGCCGAGGAAGTCCTTCTCCGGCATGCCGCGCGCGATGTGCGACGTGGTGTCGCCCATGCCGAAGCCGATCTCCAGCACCACCGGCGCCTTGCGGCCAAAGGCTTGCTCGAAGTCGAGCGGCGCTTTCACGTAAGGCACCATGAATTTCGGACCCAGTTCTTCCAGCGCGCGCGCCTGCGCGGTGGACAGGCGGCCCGCGCGCGTGACGAAGCTGCGGATGCGGTGTTCGGTCGGGTCGTAAAGCATGGCGCGTGCTGGGTTGGCCGGGTTATCGTTTGGAGTATCGGAAGACATGTGAGTAAGGGACGAATTCTAAGGACGATCCGCCATTATACGTGAGCCGGTCCGCAGCAACCACCGGCGGCGCCGGGCCTGCGATAATACGGCTTTGACCGACTAGCCCTCCCCACAATGACCGATGCACTCCTTCTTGCCATCATGGCACTGTCCCTGGCCGCCATGTACCTGCTGCTGAAAAAGGGCTTCCGCGTGCCGCCGGCGCCCGCCCCCAAGCAGGCAGGCGCTTACGAGCCCGCACAGCCGGCGGCGCCGGTGAAGCACTGGTCCGACGGCGGCCGCATGCTGACCGAGGTGGTGGCCGAATCGCGCTACCTCGCCACCGTGCGCGCGCTGGCGGGCGAGCACGGCGACCAGGGCGCCGACTCGCGCCTGCAGGCGGTGCTGGCGGTGGACCCGCTCAATCCCTATGACGACAAGCCGGTCGCGGTATTCATTGCGGGCCGCATGACGGGCTACCTGTCGCAGAAGGACGCGCAAGCCTTCCGCGACCGCCAGCGGCGCGAAGAGATCGAAGGCCAGTCCGTCTCCTGCGACGCGGCCATACGCGGCGGCGCAGTTTGGCAAAACAAGCATTTAGCGTATGCTGTATGGGTGGACGTAGAGCTGTCCCGCTGATGATCGCTGTCCTTATTAAGAAGATACGCAATGACTACCGTTACCGTTAATTTCAGCCAGGCCATGCTGGCCACCCTGGAAGCCCACCGCACCGCGCGTCCCACCGCCTCGCTTGCCGGCGAGGTCGGAAAATTCATCACGGCCGGCGCCAACTTCACCGCCGCCCATAGCACTTACGCCACCGGCTCGCTGGCCGGCCCGGACGGCTACCTGGACTACCCGGACGGCGCATTCCAGACCCTGGCTGGCCTGGTCAACACGAATCCCGGCGCGGCCAGCGGCAACTTCTCGGCCGGCTCGCTGGAAGAACACGTGTCGGGCAGCTACCGCCTGGTGTACGACGGCCAGCTGAACTTCGGCTATACCAGCAACGCCAGCGGCGGCCTGCTGCTGGCGAACAAGGGCGGCACGTTCAGCACACTCACGCTGCAGCAGCTGGTCACCAGCGGCGCAACGGGTTATGACAGCACGATCGGCAACACGGTACTCAAGGCGCACGGCGCCATCGTCAGCGACGGCAACATCTTCTCCGGCGTGGTGGACACCCTCACCCGCACCACCGAGCTGTTCGAACAAGGCGGCCGCATCACCGGCACCTTCAACATATCTGGCAACGCCACGGCCATCGGCCAGGGCACCGCCAGCGCCACCGTCTCGGGAACGCTCACCGACTATGCCCAGTACTACGTGGACGGCAGCTCGGCCCTGATCAGCGGCGCATCGATGGCGGTCACCGGCAGCACGGTGCCCAACGAACAGCAGCTGCTGGCCAACGCAGCCAACTTTTCCGGCAATGACGTGATCAGCGTGTCGCTGCCGGCCATCGTCAACACGAACTGGCTGGTGGCGGCGGGCGACGGCAATGACCGCATCAGCGTGACTGGCGGCGGCGCGCGGCTGTCGGTTAACGCCGGCACCGGCAGGGACAGCATCGTCCTGGGCGACAATGGCCACGCCGTCAACGGCGGCGAAGGCATCGACACCGTCGTCCTCGCCGGCAACCGCGCCGCCTACACGGTGACGGGCGTGGCCGGCAGCTACACCGTCGGTGCGGCAGCTGGCGGCGCTGTCAATACCTTGACGGGCGTGGAGCGCATCCAGTTCGCCGACAGCAGCCTGGCGCTGGACGTGGACGCCAGCGGCAGCGCCGGCCAGATTTTCCGCCTGTTCCAGAGCGCCTTCAACCGCGCACCGGCGGCCGGAGGCCTGGGCTTCTGGCTGCAGGCGATGGACAACGGCTACTCGCTCGAACAGATCGCCGACAGCTTCACCCGGACGCCGGAGTTCCTGAACCTGTATGGCAGCATCACCAATTTGGACACGCTGGTCACCGGCTTGTACGTCAACACGCTGGACCGCCAGCCGGACGCGGAAGGCAAGGCGTTCTGGATGAACGGACTGGCAGCCGGCGTGAGCGTGGCGCAGGTGATGCTTGGATTCTCGGAGAGTCTGGAAAGCCAGGCGCTGAACGCCGGCCTGATCGCCAACGGTTTCGCTTACACGCCGTACGGCTAAGGTTCTGGATGGGAGCGGGCGCGAATGCGGGCCCGCAGTGGCTCGGCGCCTGCGCGCCAGTGGCCGGAGCAGCTGGAGCGGGTGAAGGGGATCGAACCCTCGTCGTAAGCTTGGGAAGCTTCTGCTCTACCATTGAGCTACACCCGCATGCCACGCATTCTACGCGGCTTTGCACGCTGTTGACAAGATCGCAAACTGGACAGTGTGATGGGAAATGTGATGGCCGATTTCACCAAAGTGTGATGGCCGTACAGCGGCCATCAAGCCACCTGCCACCAGAACTGCTCTACTTGAACGCTAGGTCTGTCGTCACAAAATCTGAAGACTTCAGCCTGTCGAAGATATCAAGCAGCTCAGCATCTGACCTGATACCGTCAGCGTAACCAAACGCGGCAGCAGCACGCTTCACTGAATCGTTATCGTCCACGATTTGGAGCAGAGACGTTCGAAAGGTTTTTGTGTTGCTCAAGTCGTTGATCCAGTGCACCGCGTTCAGGATCAGTTCGGGCGCTTCTTCGTTGAACTGCCGCCTCATGGCCGCAATCACGCGACCACGCATCGTATGCGGCCGCACCAAGGCTTGGGTCCGGTGGTTTGCCATCTGTAGGTCATGGCAAACCATCAAACCCGCAGTGCCAGTAGCGGTTTCTACATAGCGTGAGATTTGAGGGATGATTTTATCGTCGAATGTTGCAACATAGTTAGCCTCACCCCCGAGGGGCAGAGTTTTCCAAGCGACCGTCGAACCACTTGCACCAGCGAAGACTATCCCCTGCCCAACTGCAATGTCTCGATCATCCAACAGATCCACGCCAACACACAAATCAAGGTGTCCGCGTACCTGATTCAGGGCTGGGATATGTTTGGAGACAATCTCGTTTAAACGTGCCAGATCAGCAGTTCTGTTCAATGGCGGATAGCTGGTGATGAAGCCGCCCCCCGTCAGAAGGACGCGCTCTGGTCCATTTTCCAGCAGCACCGCAATTTCAGTAATCTTGGCTATTCCCTCGTCCCAGTCTAGTGTCCAATCAGCTGGATGAGCTACACGTGCAAGTTCACCACGAGAGTTCGGACGAAGAAACGTGAGGGCTTTGGGTTCTGCCGAAAGCTTCTTCTTTACCTTTGCTCCCATTGCTACTCCTTGAACAGCAGTAGGCCGACATTTACTGTTTGTATGAGCCAATGCTCTACAGCGAAATCGCCAATTTACCATTGAGCGACACCCGCATGCCACGCATTCTACGTGGGTTTGCACACTATTGAGAACTTATCAAGGTGGACAGCGTGACAGGAAATAGGACCGCCGAATTAACCGAGGAGTGATGGCCTCACGAAGGCCAATATTGCGGCAATAGAATCCCCGTTTGAACGTCAGATACCATTCATTGACAATGCCTTCAGGGCACCTCGATGGATATTCACAAGCATCTTATCATTAAAATCGTTCTGGTCTCGCATTTTCGAAAAGAATAAATGGTCAACTCTATTGGACACAGCTCCACATTCATACATGGCTTCGAACATTCCACGCGTATTACTTAAAGCATATTCATGCTCATTGCAAAAAATTATAAAACTTGATATTAAAAATTCTCGCTTACGGAAGTGGATCAGCGCTTTCTTTAGTGTTGCTATTTCATTCCTGGAGAAGTATCCATCGAGCTCATCCTCAATTTCAGGCCAGAAATATTCGACTGAGTACTGCTTAACTGCCTTATCAATTTCCGATGCCGTTATCAGTTGCGAATGCTTAAACTCTTTGATGGTACTCAGCAGCCTCAAAAAATCGCGTGGCGTATACCTGGTATTATCGAGCAAGTAATCAAAAACATTCTTTCCGTCAGCATATTCTTTCTGAAAATTCAAATCAAAGACATCACCTTCGTACCCAGACGCCTTCGCACGATGGTGAACTAATTTTATAATATTCTTTTTCTGAAACTGTATCTGATCTTCGTACCAGTTTAGGGAGATAGTGTATCCACCCATCTTATTCTTGTTTGCCCCAGGCAAGCGAGAGTGAATATCTTTCCTACATAGTATTATTATTTTCATAGGAATGGAATTTTCCCTGAAAAATCTATTTAAATCGCCTGACTCGGAGATAAGTGAAGCCACTGCTAGAAATTGGTTATTCTTGTCGCTTAATTGATCATCCAGCCCATCGATAACGATATAGTGTTTATTATCAGACTGCAGGTTTGACACCAAAACCTTGAGGTGAGAAACAACTTGCGCAATCAGCAATTCAGTGGCATCCCTGCCCTTCCCCTCACCGGATACTTCGAAGTTCATCAGCTTTACTTTAAATGCATTGTGCGAGGAAATCCTGGCCAATTCAGCAAGGCTAGTTGAAGGAATAATTCCTAGAGCCTTCAGACTTTCTATCGCGCGATCAAACTCCTCAGAAAACTCCGTCGTCTTGCCAAAATCCTGAGAAAATGAAAGAATAACCTGCACCAGCAAGGCCCATTGCCACGCAATGGGGAATTTAGCCTCCAAATCCAAATCCCCTGGAATTATTTTCGTGAACGACTTGTATGGAAACTCTTTCATCCCGAATTTTGAAACAAATCGAGATGTGCCATCTTCTTGAGGCCCGCTCGTAGCTTTCATATGCTCGCCGATTATAGACTTCCCACTCCCCTTATTTCCCAGCACGAGGAATTCTTGTTTTTCCAAAATCTTAACAAGACATCCTTTGAAATCATAAAAACCATCCACAATAAGCGCTGGCTTCTTATCCAGCTCCTCTTCAGCGCTCATTTCACCAAAATCTATTTCCTGGTAATTCATATTGACCTTACAATTTAAAGTAATTTCCAAAAATTAAATCGAGTGGCAGCAGAATAACAAATCACAAAATATCGTCATACGCTGCGATTACATCATCAGGCAAATCGTAACCTTCGCCAGCCTTGACTTTAGTTAGAAGGACAAGTGCTGCATCCGAATATTTTCTAGAAAAGCTAGATTCTGCCATACCGGTCTTCAACTTAAAATGGAAAACATTATCGAAGGATTTAATGTCGATATTTTTTTGCTTTTTAATGATATTAAATAACTGATTGACACCATTAAAATCTCGATACCCAAGTTTTTGCCCAAGCATAGTTGCAGTATAGGGGTACTGCGCGTTAACATTAGCCGGCCCATCGAGCAAAGTAACGCCCAATAAATTCCCAAAACTCTCTGACGATTGAACGGCCTGCTCCAAGGTCACGTAATTCACATCTATATTCCTAGTAGGAATGTCACGCCTTATTAGGTTCACAGTCCTAGCCATTAATGAACGCAGTGTTTTAAGGTCAACTTTTTCGAGCACTCCATTCGCGCCAAAGGCATCGAAAACCCAATCAAATGACGAAGTAGAAATACTCTTAATGCGAACCTCAGTTTTCTCGCCAACCAATATCACTCGTTCTCTGGGCGGATTGGAATCAGAATTAATAGTTGAATCCCACTCAAGCACATAGATATTCGGGCTCAGTGATAGTGCAGGCCTAAACATTCTACTTAGATCATATAATACGTTCTTAATATTTGGATCCTGTGCGGAATAGCCTATAAAAAGTATAGGATGTTCAGCAAAATAAGTAAGGAGTTTCGCACTTAAATATTTCTTGTCGTCGTTAAATTCGTTGTAATCTTCCCGCGTAAGCACTAAAGAAGATGGGTCAGATACGCAACCATGAATTTTAAATATTTCACCAATCGACAAATATGCTTTCTGCAAGATTTGCTGCCCAACTATTCTCTCGTAGTTGGGAAAAATTCCTTCCAATAACTCATCGTAGTTCGTCGTTATGATGGCATGAGGACGAATTGATTTTAATGACTTGATCTCTTTCTCTAATTCATACGATCCAATCGTCCCATTTATCGGGTCAAGGCCACTCAGCATCTTTGTTACCGAATGCTTAATAAAAGAGGACACCGGAATTTTTCCAGAAAATAGTGAGTCAGGAAACTCTGCCCTTCCTTGACCCCAAGCCCATTCCTGAAAACGCTCAGCAAATATTGATCCTATATCGATCGGATCCGGCACAGTTTGCTTGTAATAGCCATATGGCTTGTCAACCGTAGGGCACTGTTCCGCAAGCGATTCAAGCAGCTGATCCCAGTTTGGTGCGTTGGCGTATCGCTTAGAAAATCCCGAACCGATGAATAAAATCGGCTGACACCCGGCCCTGGAAAGCACAGCTTCGATATCCGAACGGACGTCCTCTTGGTACTGCTGATAATTTTCCATCGCTCAAGCCAAAAAAGAAGGTTGCCATCAGTCTACGAAGATTGTCCGTATTTGTCGATAAAAAATTGCGGATCGATCAACATCATGTCGAAACGACACTGTGATGTTGACTTATAGCAGGCGACGTGATCTCTCAGTTTGAGAGAGTCAAGAGTGGGGCAAGGCAGTAATGAACACCGCAAGGCAAATTTGAGACATTAAACGTGCTCAGATCTTTGATCGTTCACGGACCAGTGTGACACTCATCCCACGAACATTGGCGCACCAATCAGCCCCCCACCTTGGAGGAGAGTACTGAACCGATAAACCAAAGGTCAGCATTAAAGTCACTGTTACATTTGGATAGAATTGCCGAGATCACGTACAATATAATTTCTCATCACACAACCAAAGGAAGTCCATGTCCACCTATCAGGAATACGCCGCCAAGATCGCAGAACTGCAACAACTCGCGGAAGCTGCGCGGAAGAATGAGATCGCAGGCGCGAAAGCGCAGATCGCCGAGATCATGAGTCAGTATGGCTTAAGCGTCGCAGACCTGGCTGGCACGACAAAGGCGAAGAGCCCGAAGGAACGCGTGCCGGTTGCGGCGAAGTACCGGAACGATGCGACTGGCGAGACCTGGACTGGTCGCGGACGCTCGCCGAAGTGGCTGGAGGGTAAAGAGAAGGATCAGTTCCTGATCAAGTAAGCAAAACGGCGGCTGAAAAAGTCGCCGTTTTGCTAAATGCAACAGGATTACACTTCCCAGGTAGGAAACATTAAAGAAAGTCGTTAGTAGCGCCTTTCGTAGATTCGAACTGCGTCAATGGATATTTGATCGACTTCTCCTTTCTTTAAGTCGAAAAGGATTCCGGCTTTGAAATCACCACGCAGAATTACGTTCATATGGGCGTACTGATTATTCACGTCGTGGTTAATGAACTCACGATCAAGATCGGCCTGATGTGCAAAATATTCAGACGCAAACATATCCACCTCAAGATCGAGCATTCGCATGTCAAACTTGAAGCTGATATATATCTGATCACCAGCCACTTGAGCGAACGAAAGAAATTGATAGTCCTCAATTCCCTCAAAAAGATCCCAACGACTTTGATTGATGGCCTGCATAGCCCGTGCAGAGAATCCTGCATCTACCAGAATGGCACGTACCAAAGGAACTTCAAGCCCACGCAAGTGAGTCATTGCAGCCTCTTGGGCGACACCTTGGTTCGCGTCAACTATCTTGTCCGGTCGGCGTCAATTATCTTGGCCGGTGAAGCGAGAGGTGTTTAGTCCTTCCTTTTCTTTGACTGTTGCGTAGTGCTAGCG
>NZ_BAAKJE010000117.1:0-3319 GCF_059704565.1 Massilia sp. NBRC 108631 | reverse complement strand
TCCCACCCCTTCCCATCCCGAACAGGACCGTGAAACGATTTTGCGCCGATGATAGTGCTGCAACCAGTGTGAAAGTAGGTTATCGTCAGGCTAGTTATATAAAATCCCCCATCAGCCTGAACGCGCTCGAGATCGCGTTCAGTGCAGATGGGGGATTTTGCTTTTTGGGTGTCATAACGTTGTCATAACAGCTCAGTAGACTGCGCCTTTTCAATCAGAAGAGGTCCGCAGCATGAAGCTCCCCCAACTCTCCCTGTTGTCCCTGGCCGTTGCCGTTGCGCTCAGCGCTTGCGGCAGCAGCGATGATGCTCCAGCCGTCATCGCGCCGGTGAAGCCGCAGATCAGCGGCCTGTTCCTGGACGGCGCCGTCGAAGGCCTGGACTATGTGGCCGGCACCGCCGCCAAAGCCAGCACCGGCCCCAAGGGCGAATTCACCTGCACCACGGGCGACACCGTGAGCTTCAGCATCGGCGGCATCGTGCTGGGCAGCGCACCCTGCGCCGCCACCATCACGCCGCTGCAGCTGGCCGGCGCCACCGACGTCGGCGATCTGAAAGTGGTCAACCGCCTGCTGGCCCTGCAGTTGCTCGATGAAGACAGCGACCCGCAGAACGGCATCAAGATCACCAGTGATGTCAAAACCGCGCTGGCCGCCAAGAGCGCCGACTTTACCTTGGCGGCAGCCGCCTTCAATACCGCAATGAGCGCTAACCTCACCGCCGCCGGCGTAAAATACGCGGCACGCTGGTGAGCGACAATTATCTTGGCCGGTAGACGACAACTATCTTGGCCGGTTGTCACCTGAAACCGGCCCGGTGCGGAAGCGAGGTTTACAGTTGTTTCATTCAGCATGGAGCTGGGGAGGCAACGAGTGGCCGGCAAACGCATTGGAGATCACCAAGTGGGCATCTACAAGAAACTCAGAGCCAAGCTCGGCCAGGAAGTCGCTGCCGCCAAGGTCGGCATCAGCGTGCGTTCGGCGCGACGCCTGGACAGAACGGAAGCCTTGCCGTCACAGCGCGAAGCGCGAGCATGGCGCACCCGCGCCGATCCATTTGAAGCCGTCTGGGACAGCGAGATCGTGCCGTTGCTGGTCGCGTCACCGGCGCTGACGGCCACAACGCTTCTAGAAGAGATGCAAGGGCGCCATCCAGGTCAGTACGAAGACGCCTTGTTGCGCACGCTGCAGCGTCGGGTCCGAGCCTGGAGTGCGAGCCACGGCAAGGAGCGCGAGGTTTACTTCGCACAAGCCCATCCGCCCGGCCGTCTAGGCCTGTCCGATTTTACGCACGCTGCCGTGCTGCATGTGACGATTACCGGGGTAGCGCTGCTGCACATGCTGTACCAATTCGCGCTGGCGTTTTCCGGTTGGCGCTACGTCGAGGTTGTGCTGGGCGGCGAGAGCTTCATGGCCCTGTCGTCGGGCTTGCAAAATGCGGTGTGGATGATGGGCGGCGTACCCGAGGAGCACCGCACCGACAGCTTGGCGGCAGCCTTCAACAACGTGGCCGAGCATGAATTGCTGACGCGGCGGTACGAAGCGCTGTGCACGCATTACGGCATGCGCCCCAGCCGCAACAACTTGGGCGTGAGCCATGAGAACGGCTCGATTGAAGCACGCCAAGGCACGCTCAAGCGCACCATGGAGCAGGCACTGCTGCTGCGTGGGCACCGCGACTTCGCCGACCTGGATGCATATCGACGCTTCGTGGCCGAAGTGTTCGGCCGTCTCAATGCGCGCGTGGCTGGCAAATTCAACGAGGAGCGGGCCATGCTCCGCGCCTTGCCGGCGCGGCGCAGCAACGACTACGAGGAAGTCGATGCCCGCGTCACGAAGTACGGCACCATGACGGTGAGAAAAGTGCTCTACACAGCGCCGTCGCGACTGGTGGGCCACCGCCTGAAAGTACGGATCTACAGTGAGCGACTGGAGTGCTGGCTGGGCAATGTGTGCGTGCTCGAATTGCGGCGCGGGCAGCCCGATCCGGTCAGTGGACGCGCCAAGGTCGTCGACTACCGTCATCTGCTGCCGGCACTCAAGCGCAAACCCGGCGCGCTGGCGCGCTCGGTGCTGCGCGATGCGCTGTTTCCCCGCACAGAGTACCGCAAGATGTGGGCGCAACTGCGCGACAATTTGCCCGAGGCCAGCGCCTGCCGGCTCATGGTCGGCTTGCTGGACTTGGCCGGCAATGGCGGCTGCGAGGCGGAACTGGCGCAACGCTTGGCGCTGCTGCTCGCCGCCGGCGAGTTGCCAGATCTGGAGCAGCTACGACAGGAGATGGCTCCGCGCCCGGCATTGCACCCGGAGGTGACGGTCGTGCTGCCCACGCTGGCCAGCTACGACATGCTGTTGGCGGCGGCATGAGCAGTGTCGCGGCGCGCCTGCCGCTGATTCTCAATGAACTGCGGCTGCCGACCGTCAAACGCCTGTGGGCCGTTCTGGCAGAGCAGTCGAACAAAGAAGGCTGGCCGGCTGAGCGTTTCCTTGCCGCCTTGATGGAGCATGAACTGGCCGAGCGGGAAGCGAGGCGCTTGGAACGGCATCGGCTGGAGTCGCAACTGCTGCCGGGCAAGCTGCTGTCGAGCTTCGATTTCGCGAGCACGCCGACCGTCTCGCAGGCCCATGTCACGGCGCTGATGGAAGGCGACGGCTGGATAGAGCAAGGCGCCAACCTGCTGTTGTTTGGACCGCCCGGCGTGGGCAAAAGCCACCTCGTCTGTGCCATCGGTTATGGCTTGATCGACCGAGGCTACCGCGTCCATTTCACGCGCACCAGCGACTTGGTGCAGCGCCTTCAAGTGGCGCGGCGCGAGATGCGACTTCCGGCAGAAATCGCCAGGCTGGACCGCTTCGATTTGTTAATTCTGGATGACCTGAGTTACGTCCGGCGCGACCAGGCAGAGACGTCTGTGCTGTTCGAGCTGATCGCGGCGCGCTATGAAAGGAAGAGCATGGCGTTGACGGCGAATCAGCCATTTTCCGGCTGGGATGAAGTGTTCCCAGAGCCGGCAATGACGCTCGCGGCGGTCGACCGGCTGGTGCATCACTCGACCATCTTCGAGCTGAACGTCGAGAGCTACCGCCGCCGCACCGCTGCGACCGCTAGCACTACGCAACAGTCAAAGAAAAGGAAGGACTAAACACCTCTCGCTTCACCGGCCAAGATAATTGACGCCGACCGGACAAGATAGTTGACGCGAACCAGCTGCCGACAAACTGCATGCCGATGACACGCCGATCCCGGTGCTGGCGCCCGGCAATGGCAGCACCCGCACGGCACGACTTTGGACCTATGTCCGTGATGACCGCGACAGCGCG
>NZ_BAAKJE010000116.1:0-58403 GCF_059704565.1 Massilia sp. NBRC 108631 | reverse complement strand
CCCCGCCCGGTATGTCATGCTTCTGGAGCTTAGTTAAAACTAGTTTCCAGGAAGCCAGCTTTCTTGGTCACGCGGTCCAGTTCGATCAGCACCGACAGCAATTCCTTCATGCGGCCCAGCGGCACCGCGTTCGGCCCGTCCGACAGCGCGGTGGCCGGCGTCGGATGGGTTTCCATGAACAGGCCGGCCACGCCCACGGCCACGGCCGCGCGCGACAGCACCGGCACCATCTCGCGCATGCCGCCCGAGGAGGCGCCGTTGCCGCCCGGCAACTGCACCGAGTGGGTGGCGTCGAACACCACCGGGGCGCCGGTTTCGCGCATGATGGACAGCGAGCGCATGTCGGACACCAGGTTGTTGTAGCCGAAGGAGGCGCCGCGTTCGCAGGCCATGAAGTTGTCTTCAGGCAGGTTCTTGGCGGCCGCCGCGGCGCGCGCCTTGGCGATCACATGCTTCATGTCGCCCGGCGCCAGGAACTGGCCCTTCTTGATGTTCACCGGCTTGCCCGACTCGGCGCAAGCGTTGATGAAATCGGTCTGGCGGCACAGGAAGGCCGGGGTTTGCAGCACGTCCACCACGGACGACACCACGTCGATTTCCTCGATGGTGTGCACGTCGGTCAGCACCGGCACGCCCAGCTCGCGCTTGACGTCGCCCAGGATCTCCAGGCCTTTTTCCATGCCCGGACCGCGGTAGGAGGTGCCCGACGAACGGTTCGCCTTGTCGAAAGACGACTTGTAGATGAAAGGAATGCCCAGCTCGGTGGTCATTTCCTTCAGCGCGCCGGCCACGTCGAACGCCATCTGGCGCGACTCGATCACGCAGGTGCCGGCGATCAGGAAGAACGGCTGGTCCAGGCCTACGTCAAATCCGCACAGTTTCATGCTGCGTCTCCTTCCAGTTGGACTGCATGCAGACCCTTGGATGCTTTTTGCGCCAGCGCCGCCTTGATGTAGGACGTAAACAGCGGGTGGCCGTCGCGCGGGGTCGATTTGAATTCAGGGTGGTACTGCACGCCCATATACCAAGGGTGCGCGTTCTCGCCGGTACGCGGCAGCTCCATGATTTCGCACAGGTCTTCGGTCGGGGTGCGCGCGGCAACCACCAGGCCGGCAGCTTCCACGCGGCCCAGGTAGTGGTTGTTGGCTTCGTAGCGGTGGCGGTGACGCTCGGTCACCACGCTGCCGTAGATTTCCGATGCCAGCGTGCCCGGCTTGACGGCGCAGGCTTGCGCGCCCAGGCGCATGGTGCCGCCCAGGTCCGACTTCTCGTCGCGCTTTTCAACCTTGCCGTCCAGGCCTTGCCACTCGTCGATCAGGGCCACCACGGGCTGGTCGGTCTGCGGCTCGAACTCGGTGGAGTTGGCGTTGCTCAGGCCGGCCTTGTGGCGCGCGTACTCGATCAGCGCCACTTGCATGCCCAGGCAGATGCCCAGGTAGGGGATCTTGTTTTCACGGGCGAACTGCGCCGCCATGATCTTGCCTTCCACGCCGCGCTTGCCGAAGCCGCCCGGCACCAGGATGGCGTCGTACTTGGCCAGCTCGGCGCAGCCGGTGGTCTCGATCTCTTCCGAGTCGATGTACTCGATGTTGACCTTCGATTCGTTGTGGATGCCGGCGTGGCGCAGCGCTTCGGTGAGCGATTTGTACGACTCGGTCAGCTCCACGTATTTGCCGACCATGCCGATCGACACTTCCGATTTCGGATGCTCCAGCGTGTAGATCAGCTTGCTCCACATGGACAGGTCGGCCGGGGCCGGGTTCAGGTCCAGCGCTTCGCAGATGATGGCGTCCAGGCCTTGGTCGTGCAGCATTTGCGGCACTTTGTAGATGGTGTCCACGTCCCACACCGAGATCACGCCGCGTTCTTCGATGTTCGAGAACAGCGAGATCTTGGCGCGTTCGTCTTCCGGAATGGCGCGGTCGGCGCGGCACAGCAGCGCGTTCGGCGAGATGCCGATTTCGCGCAGTTTCTGCACCGAGTGCTGGGTCGGCTTGGTCTTCAGCTCGCCCGCCGAGGCGATATAGGGCACCAGGGTCAGGTGCACGAAGGCGGTGTTCTTGCGGCCGGCGCGCAGGCTCAGCTGGCGTGCCGCTTCCAGGAAGGGCAGCGACTCGATATCGCCCACGGTGCCGCCGATTTCGCACAGGGCCACGTCGTAGCCTTCCGCGCCGCGGCGGATGTAGTCCTGGATTTCATTGGTGATATGCGGGATCACCTGCACGGTCTTGCCCAGGTACTCGCCGCGGCGCTCCTTGCGGATCACCGATTCGTAGATCTGGCCGGTGGTGAAGTTGTTCACCTTTTTCATGCGGGTGGAGATGAAGCGCTCGTAGTGGCCGAGGTCGAGGTCGGTCTCTGCGCCGTCATCGGTAACAAAGACTTCACCGTGCTGCATCGGGCTCATCGTGCCGGGATCGACGTTGATGTAAGGGTCCAGCTTGAGCATGGTGACTTTGAGGCCGCGCGATTCGAGGATCGCGGCGAGGGAGGCGGCGGCTATCCCTTTACCAAGGGAAGACACAACGCCACCGGTGACGAAGACATATTTGGTCATTGCGGGTCGGTGCCGAACGGCACGTGCGGGAAATTGAAATTATAGCGCAAATTGCGCGTTTCTTCATCAGTAAGGCTGGAAATACCCTGATATGGCTACCATCGGCCGGGCCCGCCTGAATAAAACTGCAATATTGCTTTCAGTGTGGGTCAGCGTACAGAGCCGGCCCGGTCGCGGCCGGACAATGGTATTTTTTCAACGGGAGGTCAAAATGAGCTACGAAGAACGCGATGCCTACGGCATGTATGTGGACCGGGGCCACAAGGGCCCCGGCCCTGAACTGATGGGCGCCGATACGCTGATCGGCGACCATGTGCACAACCTGAAGAACGAACACCTGGGCGAGATCAAGGAGATCATGCTGGACATGCGCAGCGGCAAAATCGCCTACGCGGTGATGTCGAGCGGCGGCGTGTTCTCGCTGGGCGAGCGGCTGTTCGCCGTACCTTGGGAGGCCTTGACGCTGGACACCGTGAACAAGCGCTTCACGCTCAACATCGACAAGGAGCGCATCGACAACGCGCCCGGCTTCGACACCGAGCACTGGCCCAACATGGCCAACCAGGCCTGGGCCACCGAAATCCACAGCTACTACGGCACCAGCGCGCGCTAACGGCGCCGCCCTGCCGCCCCCGCCTGCGCGCCCGCCTTGCCGGGCGCGTTGTCATGTGGCCGGCGGCGCCAGCCGCATCGGCACATAAGCGATGCCATGCTGCTCGACGCGCGGGCCGGTGGCGGCAAAGCCGAAGTGTTCGTACATCGGCACGCCGTAGATGGACGCGTTGACCGTCATGGGCTGCCCCGCCGCCGCCGCGCGCGCGGTGTCCCACAGTTGCCGCGCCAGGCCCCGGCCGTGATAGCGCTGCGCCACGTACAGATGGAACAGGTGCGTGCCGTGGCGCAGGGCCACCACGCCGGCCAGGTCGCCGTCCAGCCAGCCGGTCCAGTACTGGTATTGCTCGCCGATCACATAGCGTTCGATGGCGCCCTGCGACATGCTCATCATGAACTGCTCCGCGCCGGCGCCGTCCGGCGCCAGGGTCATGAACGGCATCAGCCCGTTAATCAGCGCGCTGATGGCTACCGCATCTTCCCGCAGCGCTTTTCGCATGAACATTTTTCCCATGCCGCATTGTGCCAGAATCGGTATAGTGAAGGCATCCACACAGCGACCAGGAGGAAGCATGCAGAACGACTACAGCGTCATTGCGCAGTTCCTGATTCCGACCGAGGCGCACCTGGTGTGTGGCTGCCTGGTGGCGGCGGGCGTGCCGGCCGTGGTGTGCGACGACCAGCTGGTGCAGGCCAATCTGCTGTGGGCGCCGGCCATCGGCGGCGCGCGCATCCTGGTGCCGGAGGAATTCATGTACAAGGCGCGCGCGGCGCTGGCTGCGTATGAACGCGGCGAGTACGCGCTGGCCGAAGATGCGGACGTGGGCGCGCCGCGCTAGGCTGCGCGGCTAGCAGAAGTCGCGGCTGACGGTGGGCAGGCTGCCCAGCAGGTGGCTCATGTCCACCAGCCGCTTGGCCACCAGGTGGCGCACGATACCTTCCTGCTGCCACACGCCGTACACACCCAGCAATTGCGCGCCCAACACTTCCTTGCGCTGCTGCTCCACCAGCGACGGCCAGATGATCACGTTCACATTGCCCGTCTCGTCCTCTATCGTGATGAACAGCACGCCCTTGGCCGTGCCTGGCCGCTGCCGCACGGTGACGATACCGCAGCCGCGCGCCAGTTGGCCGTTGCGGTAGGTGTTCAGCGTGGATGCCGGCATGAAGCGGTGCTCGAGCAAGGTGGCGCGCAGCAGCGCCAGCGGGTGGCGGCGCAGGGTCAGTCCCTGCGCGCGGTAGTCGCCGACGATGTCGTCGCCTTCGCTGGGCGGGCGCAGCTGCGGGGTTTCCTCGTCCGGCTCGGTGGGCCGCAGCAAGTCCTTGTCGGGCACGGCGCCGGCCGCTTCCCACAAGGCCTGGCGCCGGTTGCCGGCCAGGCCTTCGAGCGCATTGGCGCCGGCCAGCACTTGCAGGTCGTGCCGGTCCAGGTCGGCGCGCCGGGCCAGGTCGGCCACGCCGGCAAAGGCGCGCACGGCACGGGCCTGCTCGATGCGCTCGGCGCTGTCGGGGCGCATGCCGCGCAACACGGAAAAGCCCAGCCGCACCGCCGGCTGGCCGCGCGCACCGGCAGCCTCTTCCAGGGCCGAGTCCCAGCAACTGACGGCGACGTCAACCGGGCGCACGACCACGCCGTGGCGCCGGGCGTCCTGCACCAGCTGCGACGGACCGTAAAAGCCCAGCGGCTGACTGTTGAGCAAGGCGCACAGGAAGGCGGCCGGTTCGTGGCACTTGACCCAGGAACTGGCATAGGTCAGCAGTGCGAAACTGGCCGCGTGCGATTCGGGGAAGCCGTATTCGCCGAAGCCCTGGATCTGCTGGCAGATGGCTTCGGCGAACGCCTTGTCGTATTTATTGTGCACCATGCCTTCGACGATCTTCTTCTGGTATTTTTCGATGTCGCCCTTGCGCTTCCAGGCCGCCATGGCGCGCCGCAGCTGGTCGGCCTCGCCCGGCGTGAAGTCGGCGGCGATCATGGCAATCTGCATCACCTGCTCCTGGAAGATGGGCACGCCCAAGGTGCGCTCCAGCGCCTCCTTCAGGCGCGGCTGGTATTCGACCAGGCCGGGATCCATGCGGCGCTGCAGATAGGGATGGACCATGCCGCCCTGGATCGGCCCCGGCCGCACCAGCGCCACCTCCACCACCAGGTCGTAAAACTTGCGCGGCTTCAGGCGCGGCAGCATGCTCATCTGCGCGCGCGACTCGATCTGGAACACGCCGACCGTGTCGGCCTCGCACATCATGTCGTAGGTCTGCGGGTCTTCGCGCGGGATGTCCTGCAGGCGGAACGGCATGCCGCGCCGCTCGCCGATCAAGTCCAGCGAACGGCGCAAGGCGGACAGCATGCCCAGCGCCAGCACATCCACCTTCAGCAGGCCCAGTTCCTCCAGGTCGTCCTTGTCCCACTGGATCACGCTGCGGTCCTCCATGCTGGCGTTTTCGATGGGCACCAGGCGCGACAGCTTGTCCTGCGCGATGACGAAACCGCCCACGTGCTGCGACAGGTGGCGCGGCATGCCGAGGAACTGGTAGGCCAGTGTGGCCCACTGGTGCGCCAGCTTCGATGCCGGGTCCAGCCCGCTTTCCCCCAGCCGCCCCAGCAAGTCCTGCTTGCTGTCGAACCAGCGGTGCGACTTGGCCACTTTCTCGACGATGGCCAGGTCCACGCCCAGCGCTTTGCCGGCATCGCGCAGCGCACTTTTCGGCCGGTAGCAGATCACCGTGGCGGCCAGCGCGGCGCGGTGGCGGCCGTACTTGGCATAGATGTACTGGATCACTTCCTCGCGCCGCTGGTGCTCGAAGTCCACGTCGATGTCGGGCGGCTCGGCGCGTTCGCGCGAAATGAAGCGCCCCATCAGCAGCTTGCTGTGCGCGGGATCGACCTCGGTCACCCCCAGGCAGTAGCACACCGCAGAATTGGCGGCCGAGCCGCGCCCCTGGCACAGGATGCCCAGCGCACGGGCATGGCGCACGATGTCGTACACGGTGAGGAAATAGAACTCGTAGCCCAGCTCGGCGATCAGTTCCAGCTCGTCCTCGACCTGCTTTTGCACCGCTTCCGGCATGCCTTGCGGGTAGCGGTTCTGCGCGCTGATATAGGTTTCCTGGCGCAGGTAGCTGGCCGGCGTATGGCCATCAGGCACCAGCTCGTTCGGGTATTCGTAGCGCAGTTCGTTCAGGGAAAAGGTGCACTGCGCGGCAATGCGCACGGTCTCGTCCAGCGCGGCGCGCGGATACAGGTTGGCCAGCCGCAGCCGCGAGCGCAGATGCTGCTCGGCGTTCTGCGCCAGCTCGTAGCCGCACTCCCCCACCGGGCGGCCCACGCGCACCGCCGTCAGCGTGTCGAGCAGCGGCTTGCGCGAGCGCACGTGCATGCGCACATTGCCCACCGCGGTGACCGGCAAACCATGCTGCCAGGCCACCTCGCCTATGCTCATGCGGTGCGCCTCGTCGAAGGCATGCTGCAGCAGAGTCAGGCCGATCCAGGCGCGGCCGGGAAACTGGGCCGCCATCCAGGCCGCCTGGAGGTGCAGCGTGTCCACGTCCTCCGGCTGGTCGGACGGGTAGCGCGGCAGCAGGATCAGCAGGCAGTCGGGCAAGCCCTGCAGGTGCGCCTGGGCCGGCGGCGGCGCGGCGATGTCGTCCAGGTAGAGTTTGTAGCTGCCTTTGGCCACGCCTTCCCGCATGCGCGCGAGGGTAATCAGCTCGGACAGGTTGCCGTAGCCGTCGCGGTTGCTTGCCAGCGCCAGCAGCGACAAGCCCGGCGCGCCATCGGCCTTGCTCAAATGGAAATGGCTGCCGATCAGCAGCGGGAATGGCGGCTCGCCCTCCGGCATGGCCCGCCTGGCCGCCCCGTGCGCCCGCACCACGCCCGCCAGCGAGCACTCGTCGGTGATCGCCAGCGCGGCATAGTCCAGCTGCAAGGCGCGCTCGACCAGCTCCTCGGCATGGGAAGCGCCTTGCAAGAATGAAAAGTTCGTCAGGCAAAACAACTCCGCATAGGCTGGCAAGCTGCTGGCTGGCGACGGATTAGGGGGCGGCATGATTAAAATGATACTGTATATAAACACAGTATTGTACGCGCATCGTGCAGGCATGGACAGGGTCGGCTATGCTATCCGGCCCTGCAACTTTCCGGCTACCCCATGCGTACCGTTTACGAACTGAAATGCTTCGGCAGCCGCCCCGGCGAGGGCAACGCGGCGCTGGTAGTGCTGGGCGATGCGTCCAGCGTAGCCGAACGGCAGGCGTTTGCACGCGCACAGAACCGCAGCGCGTGCGTGTTCGTCGATGCGCTCGACGCAAACGCGGCCGGGCCGGCCGATGACGCCGAGTATGTGCTGGACTATTTCTACCCGCACATGCGCAGCCCGCTGTGCCTGCATGCCACGCTGGCGGCGGCGCGCGTGCTGCTGCGCCAGCACGGCAGGCCACTGGCGGTGCGCACCGCCCTGCGCGGGCAACTGCTGCGCTTGTCCGAAGGCGCGCCGGGCGCGGCAAGCGGGCGCGCGACCGGCGTGTTCGTGCGCCTGCAGCGCCAGGGCGCTCCGGACGTGGCCATCGCACCGGAGTTGCCGGGCGCCCTGCTCGGCCAAGCGGCGCCGGGCGTGCCGCTGAAGCTGGCATCGGCCCCGGCCATTGCCTCGGTCGGCAGCCCCAAGCTCCTGCTGGAGATGAGCAGCACGACGGCCCTGCAGTCGCTGCGCCCGGACCTGGCGCGCATTGCGGCCTGGGGCAAGGAGCACGGAGTGAGCGGTTGCTACGCCTGGGCGCGGCGCGCCGACGGCACGTTCGAAGGGCGCAACTTCAACCATCTGGACCCGGCCCTGGAAGACAGCGCCACCGGCGTGGCGGCCGGCGCGCTGACGGTACACCTGGGCCGCGCCATCACCCTGCACCAGGGCGCCCACCTGGGCCAGCCCTGCTTGCTGCGCACCGAACTGGATGGCGAACACATACTAATCGGCGGCGGCGCCGAATTTTTGCCGCCCATCTGAGCAAAAACACTGTCGCATACACCATTTTTTGCCGAGCACAATAGAAAATAGTGTATGTGTGCAAAATTGAAACAACTTACAGTTCGTAACTTTCAGATGGCTGCGCCGACCTATAAAATCAGCGAAAACTTTCATCTGGAGAAACACGTGCCTACTATTTCCGCACTCCGCCGCGCCGTCCTCGTCAGCTTGTACGGCACCGCCGCGCTGGCGGCCATGGCGCCGGCCGCCTACGCCCAGACCGCCGACGCCAGCGCCGCCCCGATCCAGTCCGTCAACGTGGTCGGTTCGCGCCGCGCCACCAGTTCCGCCACCGACACCGTGGTGCCGGTCGACGTGATCCCGATGAACAAGGTGGCCGAACAGGGCGCCCAGTTTGACCTGTCGCAAACGCTGACCTATATCTCGCCCTCGTTCAACTCCACCCGCCAGACCGGCGCGGACGGCGCCGACCTGGTCGATTCGGCCGCGCTGCGCGGCCTGAGCTCGGACCAGACCCTGGTGCTGATCAACGGCAAGCGCCGCCACACGGCCGCGCTGGTGAACATCTTCGGCGCACGCAACCGCGGCGCCACCGGCACCGACATGAACACCATCCCCACCATGGCCATCAAGGACGTGCAGATCCTGCGCGACGGCGCCGCCGCCCAGTACGGCTCGGACGCGATCGCCGGTGTGATGGACATCGGACTGAAGAAGAGCCTCGGCTGCGAATCGTCGGTCGGCTACAGCCAGTATTCGAAAGGCGACGGCAAGAACTACATGGCCTCGGCCTACTGCGGCTTCGCCATGGCCGGCGGCTCGGTCGGCATCACCGGCGAATACCTGGACCGCGGCCGCTCCAACCGCGCCGAACCAGGCAATCCGCGCACCATCGGCGATTCCAAGTCCGAGAACCAGACCGTGCTGCTGAACGGCGAAATCCCGGCCGGCGCGGGTGGCAAGCTCTACTTCACGGCCGGCCTGCAGCAGCGCGACGCCTCCAGCGGCGCCTGGGCGCGCGACGGCGTCGACGACGTGCCGACCCGCAACTCTGCCGCCATGTACCCGAACGGCTTCGTGCCCTTCATCAACGGCGACCTGGATGACCGCTACGGCATCCTCGGCTACCGCAGCAAGGTCGGCGAGTGGACCACCGACATCTCGCAGACCTACGGCTACAACCGCCTGAAGTACAACATCAGCAACACCCTGAACGCCTCGATCGCCAACCTGCCGGCCAACAAGGGCATCAGCGCCAGCCAGTTCGACGCGGGCGGCTTCTCCTTCCAGCAACTGACCACCAACGCCGACGCCAGCCGCTACTTCGACGGCGTGATGGGCGACGGCATGAACGTCGCTTTCGGCGCCGAGTACCGCCGCGAGACCTACAAGATCTTCGCCGGCGAGCCGGGTTCCTACATCGACGCCGACGGCGCCGGCGGCGGCAATGCCGGCAGCCAGGGCTTCCCCGGCTTCCAGCCGTCCGACGCCACCAACGCCAGCCGCCATAGCAGCGCGCTGTACCTGGACCTGGAAGCGGACCTGAACAAGAAGACCAAGCTGCAAGGCGCGGTGCGCTACGAGAAGTTCAGCGACTTCGGCTCCACCGTCACCGGCAAGCTGGCCGGCTCCTACAGCCTGGCCGACGGCATGCTGCTGCGCGGTTCGGCCAGCACCGGCTTCCGCGCGCCGTCGCTGCAGCAGGCGCACTTCTCGTCCACCTACACCGACTTCGTGGGCGGCAAGCCGACCGACATCTCGATCACCCCGGCCGTGGGCGCGGTGGGCCAGCTGGCCGGCCTGCCGCCGCTGAAGGAAGAGAAGTCGCGCAGCTTCACGCTGGGCGCGACCTGGACCCCGAGCGATGCGCTGTCGGTGACGGCCGACCTGTACCACATCAAGATCAAGGACCGCATCGTGCTGTCCGGCCTGTTCGACGAGAGCAACTATCCTGCCCTGGCCGCCAAGCTGGCCACCTTGGGCGTGGGCGGCGCGCAATTCTTCGTCAACTCGGTCGACACCAAGACCCAGGGCCTGGACCTGACCGCGTCGCACCGCGGCGCCATCGCCGGCAACAAGCTGACCACCTTCCTGGCCATGAACTTCGGCAAGACCGAAGTGGACGCCATCCACGCCCCGGCCGCGCTGTCGGGCTACGAGGACGTGCTGCTGTCCGAGCGCGAGCGCCTGTTCCTGGAACAGGGCGGCCCGCGCCGCAAGGCCACCCTGGGCTTCAACCTGAGCACCGGCCCGCTGGAGACGGACTTCAAGATCATCCACTTCGGTCCGCAGACCCTGGGCACCTGGAGCGGCACCGCCTCCGGCGTGGCCAACCAGCGCTACGCCGCCAAGACCTCGGCCGACCTGGGCTTCACCTACAGCTTCAACAAGAACACCAAGCTGACCTTCGGCGCGAGCAACATCTTCAACGTGCATCCGAGCGAACAGGACCCGAACGAAACCGACAACGGCTTCAAGTACGAAAGCGTGCAGTTCGGCCTGAACGGCACCTCCTACTTCGGCCGCCTGTGGGTCAAATTCTAAGCTGACTCCGCTTAGCCGAAACGCCCGCCGCAGCCATGCGCCGGGCGTTTTTTTGCGCCTTGCGCTTGATCCAGCGCAGCATCGCGGCACATAGGCCGGTGCTACAATCAAAGCTCCACGCAGGAGGCTATATGGCTACCCTCACCCTCGACATCCCGGATGATTTGCATACGGAACTGCTCAACGCAGCACGGGAACGCGACATTCCACTGCGCGACTTCCTGTTGACCGCGATTGGCGAAGAAATCGACCGTGAAAAAAACCGCCAAGAGGCGGAGCAATGTTATGCGGAGTACGTTCGCACTGGCAAAGTAAGTTCGCTGGCTGAAGTAAAAGAACACTTTGCTAGGCGAATAGCTGAACTGACGAAAAAAACCGGTACGCAAAGACTGTAGGCCCAACATGGCTCAGGTCGTTCTCATGCCAACGGCGGAGAGCAACGTGGAGCAGATCTTTGAATATTTCGCCAGTTCCAGCGTACAGCGCTCCGCCCACAAGATCACGGAACTCACAAACAAGCTAAGCATTCTTGAACATGCCCCGCTGCTAGGCCGCCCGTTACCCACTGGGCAACGAGAGCTATTGATTGGCGATCGCCGCCACACTTATGCCGTTCGATATCAATATGACCAGGCGCGCGATACAGTATTTGTCCTTAGCATTCGCAGCAGCAGCCAAAATGTAAGCTGAATTACAGCGCTGAAATCTCGTCGCTCATGTTGACGATGGCCTGGGCGTTGTACTGGTCGGCGAAGAAGGGGTCGCCGAACAGGGTGCCGGCTTCGGCCTTGTGGCGCAGGTAGGTCAGCACCTGGCCGCGCTGCAGCGCGTAGCGGTCGTCCGAGATGTGGCGGTATTCGGCGCGGATGCCTTGCGTGTAGTGGCGGTACACCTCGTCCGCCTGGCCCAGGATCGCCAGGTCCACGCTGAGCATGGTTTCCTTCAGCGGGTGCGCCACGCCGGCGCTCTGGAAGTGGTCGGTGGCGCGTATCAGCGCGGCCACGTCGTCCGCGATGTCCGGCCCCAGGCCGCTGGCCAGCCATTGCCGGGCGCTGGCCTCCTCGTTCGATACGCCGGACCCGGCATGGTCGTACACCGCGTCGTGGAACCAGAAGGCGGCGCGCACGATGTCGGCGTCGCGCTTCGAGGGGCCGACGTTGGCGCTCCAGGTGCGGATCTCGGCCAGGCCGTGCACCAGGTGGTCCAGGTTGTGGTAGGCGCGGCCGGGGCCGCCGTACGCGCCGGGTCCGGTCAGCCGCTCGAACCACGCGTCGGCGTTGGCGGCGGCGGCCGGGCCGGCGGCAGCGCCCTGCCACAGCGCGTCCCACTCCTTGCGCAGCCAGCTGATGATCCAGGCCTTGTAGGCCGGCGCCGGCACGAAATTCTTCATGGTCCAGTTCCAGCCCACCGGCCCCTCCAGCGCTTTCACAAAGCTGGAGCTGACCGAGCCGAGGTCGCGCGGCGGCATCACGAACAGCGTCTTGGCGCCGCCGATCACGTCCACATTGGTTTGCTGGATCAGGTTTTCATAGTCGAAGTCGGCGGTGGTGCGGATGCCGCGCATGAGGTAGTCGATGCCGTGCTTCTTGGCCACGCGCGCGGTGTAGTCGCTTTTCACGATCTGCACCTGCACGTTGTCCCAGCCGCGCTCGGCGCAGCTCTCGGCGATGATGGCCTTGCGTTGCTCGGCCGAGAACTTGGGCTGCTTGGTGGAGTTCTCCGACAGGAACACCACCACCTCGTCCGCGATGGCGCGCGCCTCCCCGATCACCCACATATGTCCGTTGGTGATCGGGTCCAGGGTGCCCGAAAAGCCGATTTTCTTCATGCGCCGCTCCACTGCCGAGGTAAAACGACATTCTAGCCGGGCGCGGCCTTTCCGGCTGAGGGAAACTAAACTTTTGGAAACTCAACTTTTACTTGCAGCCCGCCCAGGCGCTCGGATTGCCCCAGCACCAGCGCGGCTCCGTGGCGCTCGGCGATGGCCTTGATGATGGCCAGCCCCAGCCCGCTGCCGCCGGCCGAGCTGCCGGGCACGCGGTAGAAGCGGCTGAACACGCGCTCGCGCTCCTCGGGCGAAATGCCGGGGCCGCTGTCCTCGACGCACAGCACCGGCCCGCGCCCGGGTTCGGATGGCCGGATCACTTCCAGGTCCACCGTGCCGCCGGGCGGCGTGTACTTGATGGCGTTGTCGATCAGGTTGCGCAGCAGGATCAGCAGCGCGTCGCCCTGCCCCGCCACGCTGACCTCGTCGGCGCGCGGCAAGCCCAGGTCGATCTCGCGCGCCTGCGCCGCGCCGGCCAGGTCGCCCATGGTGCGCTTGGCCAGGTCGGCCAGGTTGACATTGTCGAACTTCTGCTCGGCGCCGCCGGACTCCTGCCGCGCCAGCACCAGCAATTGCTCCACCAGCCGCGTGGCGCGCTCGATGCCGGCCGTCAGCCGCCCCACCGCCACGGCGCGCGCGGCGGCGTCCTCGGCGCGGTCCAGGCTCAGCACCTGCAGCTTGAGCGCGGCCAGCGGCGAACGCAGCTCGTGCGCGGCATCCGCCACGAAGTGCTGCTGCGCGTCGAAGGCGGTGCGCACGCGGCCGAACAGCAGGTTCAGCTCGTGCACCAGCGGTTTCACCTCGTCCGGCAAGTCGTTCTCGGACACCGGCGACAAGTCGTCGGCCTGGCGCGCCGCCACCTGCTTGCGCACGCGCGACACCGGCGCCAGCGAGCCGCTGACCACCCACCACACCACCAGCATCAGCAGCGGCGCCATCAGCGCGATGGGCGCCACGGTGCGCAGCGCCAGCGCGCCGGCCATGCGCTGGCGCACCGCCATGTCCTGCGCGATCTGCACGGTCTGGTTGCTGGTCTGCACCGAAAAGATGCGGTAGGTGGCGCCGCGCACGCGCACATTGGAAAAGCCCAGCACGGCGCGCTGCGGCAGCTCGGCGCGCGACAGCGAACGGAATACCTGCACGCCGTCCGGGGTCCACACTTGCACCACCATGTCGTCGTTGCCGGGGTCGGCAGCCGGGCCGTTGGCGTGGTTGGCCAGCGGCGCGCCGGAGCGCAGCGACAGCGCCATCTGCTGCATGTGGTAGTCGAAGATCTCGTCGGCGTCGCTGCGCGCGCTGCGGTAGGCGATCAGCGCCTGCGCCATGGCCGCCAGCACGATGGCCGCCAGCAGGAACCACAGCAGCCGCGCCCGCAGCGAGTGCGACACGGAGCGCGTGACGGTCTTCGTCACCGACTGCGACATCGATGAAACCGAGACCTTCATGCCTTGGGCACCATATAGCCGAGGCCGCGCACGTTCTGGATCAGCTCGCTGCCCAGCTTCTTGCGCAAGCCGTGGATATACACTTCCACCGCGTTGCTGTTCACTTCATCCTTCCAGCTGTACAGCTTTTCCTCCAGCTGGGCGCGCGACAGCACGATGCCGGGACGCGCGATCAGCGCCTCCAGCACCGCCCATTCGCGCGCCGACAGGCTCACGTTCTGGCCATTGGCGATCACTTCGCGGGTTTGCGGGTTGATCATCACATCCTTGTGCTCGAACACCGGGTCGGCGCGGCCTGCCGAACGGCGCAGCAGCGCGCGGATGCGCGCCAGCAGCTCGTCCAGGTCGTAGGGTTTCAGCACGTAGTCGTCGGCGCCGGCGTCCAGGCCGGCGATGCGCTGGTCCACCGCGTCGCGCGCGGTGGCCACCAGCACCGGCGTGATCTCCTTGCGCGCGCGCATCGAGCGCAGCACTTCCAGGCCGTCCTTGCGCGGCAAGCCCAGGTCCAGCAGCACCAGGTCGTAGGTCTGGGTCTGCAGGGCGGTGTCGGCCATGTCGCCGTCCTTGACCCAGTCGACCGCGTAGTGCTCGGCCCGCAGCAGGTCGAGCACTACCTCGCCGATCATCGTGTCGTCTTCCACCAGCAGCAGGCGCATGGCATGTCCTTTTTGTTGATTGTTGATTATTTAGCCGATCCGCACCGGAATGAAGATCTTCTCATCCCCGCGCTGGATCAGCAAGGCCACCGACTTGTCGGACTTGGCCATCACGTCGCGCACCTGCTCGACGGTGTTGACCGCGCGCCCGTTTACCGACAGCAGCACGTCGCCCGGCTGCACGCCGGCGTAAGCCGCCGCGCCGCCCGCGCCTTCGATCAGCAGGCCGGAGCCGATGCCGGACTGGCGCTTCTCGACCGGGTCCAGCGGGCGCAGCTGCAGGCCCAGCCGGACCTTGCTGCTGGCGCCGTCATCGGCGCGGGCCACATCGGCGACCTTGTCAGCCGCGTTGCCCAGTTTGCCGGTCAGTTCAATGGCCTTGCCCTGGCGCCACACCTCCAGCGTCACTTTATCGCCCGGCAGCGCCACGCCCACCACCGCAGGCAGGTCGCCCGAGGCGATGATCTTCTGGCCGTTGATCTTGCGGATCACGTCGCCCGACTTCAGGCCGGCCTTGTCGGCGGGGCCGCCCGGCTCCACGTTGGCCACCAGCGCGCCTTCCGGCGTGTCGAGCTTGAAGGAGTCGGCGAAGGCCTGGTCCACCTCCTGCACCGTCACGCCCAGCTTGGCATGCGCCACCTTGCCGGTGGTGACGATCTGGTCTTTGATCTTGGTCGCCACGTCGATCGGAATCGCGAACGACAGGCCCTGGTAGCCGCCGGTCTGGCTGTAGATCTGCGAGTTAATCCCGATCACCTCGCCGCGCGTGTTGAACAGCGGGCCGCCCGAATTGCCGGGGTTGACCGCCACGTCGGTCTGGATGAAGGGCACGTAGCTGTCTTCCGGACCCAGCGAGCGGCCTTTGGCGCTGACCACGCCGGCCGTGACCGTGCTTTCCAGGCCGTACGGCGAACCGATGGCCAGCACCCACTCGCCCACCTTCAGCTCCTTGGTGCGGCCCAGCGGCACCACCGGCAGATTCTTGCCCTCGATTTTCAGCACCGCCACGTCGGTCTTCGGATCCGAGCCGAGCACCTTGGCGCGGTATTCGCGGCGGTCGGTCATTTTCACCGTCACTTCGCTGGCGTCGCGCACCACGTGGGCGTTGGTCAGGATCAGGCCGTCCGGACTGATGATGAAGCCGGAACCCACGCCATGGGTCGGCGACGGGCGCTCGCCGCGCTGCTGGCCGGGCTGCTGGAAGCGGCGGAAGAATTCAAAGAAGGGGTCGTCGCCGAAGGGATCGCGGCCGCGCGCCTGGCCGCCGTCGTAGCCGGTCTTGGTGCTGCCGGTGACGCTGATGTTGACCACGGCGGGGCCGTTGCGTTCGGCGATCACGCTGAAGTCCGGCATGGAGATCATGGGCGCGGCCACCGGCACGGCGGACGCGGCGGCGGCAGGCGCGGCCGCTTGGGGCGCCTGGCTGGCGACTGCATTGGCATTGTTCTGTTGCACCACCACCGCACCGCCGGCGCCCAGTGCGCCCAGAACGGCCAAGGCAGCGACGCCACGCTTCATGGTTACGGAAACAGGTTGTTTTTGCATTTCTGCACTCCCGATGGAATGGTTTGTCGATGTATGCAATATGGGGGATGAGTCTTAGGCGCCGCTTAATGGCCCGGACCGTTACTTCCGGTTACAACCGCACGCCAGACGTGCAACTGGCCGGATTGCCCGGCCAGTGGTGCTACTTGCTCGCTGTCACAGCTTAAGCGGCTTGACGCTGCTCCAGCGCGGCGACGTTGTCAGTGCCGTCGATCGCGATCTTGCGCGGCTTCAGCGCTTCCGGCACTTCGCGCACCAGTTCGATGGTGAGCATGCCGTTGTCGAAGGACGCGCCGGTCACTTTCACGTGGTTGGCCAGCTGGAAGCGCTGCTCGAAATCACGCGCCGCGATGCCGCGGTGCAGATAGGTGCGCTCCACGCCGTCGCGCTGCTTGCGGCCGACAATGTGCAGGCTGTCGCGCTCGCTGGTGATATCGATTTCCGAACGGCTGAAGCCGGCCAGCGCCATCACGATACGGTACTGGTCCTCGGAGACCAGCTCGATGTTGTACGGCGGGTAGCTGGGCTGGGCGTCGCCGCGCTGGGCGTCGTTCAGCAGCTGGGCCAGGCGGTCGAAACCGATAGCGGAACGATACAGTGGGGTCAGGTCAAAAGTACGCATGATGTATATCCTTTCAAAGTTAAGCGATATGGTGTTCCGGTCCCCTTCTGGGCAACCGGTGCATCCGATATACGGTTGCCGCCAGGACCTTTCAAGAGCCAGGCCACAAAAATTTTCGCGGTACATTTCGAAACAAAGCGATGTTTCCTGCGTGCTACACTCGGCCTCTTTAGCCCTCCACTTTCCGCTCCATGACTGCTATGCGCACTACCCTGCTGGCCCTGCTGCTCAGCGCCGCCCTGACCGCCCACGCCGATCCGATACCCGCGCCGGTCGACCAGCCCTACCCCGGCACCATCGTGCTGAAGGTGGACGCGTCCAACACCGCCCAGCAGATTTTCCGCATCACCGAAACCATTCCCGCCAAGCCCGGCAAGCTGACCCTGCTGTATCCGCAGTGGGTGCCGGCCAACCACGGCCCCAGCGGTCCGCTGAACCAGTTCGCCGGCCTCAAGCTCACGGCCAACGGCAAGCCGCTGGCCTGGAAGCGCGACACCGTCAACGTGCACGCCTTCCACATCGAGGTGCCGCGCGACGCCAAGGCGGTGGAGGTGGAATACCAGTACCTGTCGCCCACCGAACCCAACCAGGGCCGCACCACCATCACCAGCGAAATCCTGGGCATCCAGTGGCATTCGATGGTGCTGTACCCGGCCGGCCACACCACGCGCCGCATCACCGTGCAGCCCAGCCTGACCCTGCCGGAAGGCTGGCAATACGGCAGCGCGCTGGAAACCGTGGAACGCAAGGGCGACACGGTGCAGTTCAAGGCGCTGGACCTGGAAACCATGGTCGACTCGCCGCTGTTCGCGGGCCGCCACTTCAAGCGCTACGACCTCGACCCGGGCGCGAAAATCCCGGTGCACCTGAACGTGGTGGCCGACACCGCCGACGCGGTGGAAGCCAAGCCGGAGCAGATCGAACTGCACCGCGCCATGGTGCAGCAGGCCTACAAGCTGTTCAACTCCTACCACTACCAGCACTACGATTTCCTGCTGGCCCTGAGCGAGGAATTCGGCGGCGTGGGCCGCGAGCACCACCAGTCCAGCGAGAACGGCGTCAAGCTCGACTACTTCACCGACTGGAACAAGGCCGAGTCCGTGCGCGGCCTGCTGCCGCATGAATTCACGCACTCGTGGAACGGCAAGTTCCGCCGCCCGGCCGACCAGAACGTGCCCAACTTCAACACCCCGCTGCAGAACAGCCTGCTGTGGGTGTACGAAGGCCAGACCCAGTACTGGGGCCAGGTGCTGTCGGCGCGCTCGGGCATGCTCAAGACCGACAGCGTGCGCGACATCATGGCCGCCAACGCGGCCCGCTACGACAACCAGCAGGGCCGCAGCTGGCGCCCGGTGCAGGACACCACCAACGATCCCATCATCAACGGCCGCCGCCCGCTGGGCTGGAGCAACTGGCAGCGCAGCGAGGACTACTACAACGAAGGCGCGCTGATCTGGCTGGACGTGGACACCAAGATCCGCGAAATGTCGAACGACACCAAGTCGCTGGACCACTTCGCGCGCAATTTCTTCGGCATCGACAACGGCGCCTATGTGGCCAACCACTACACCTTCGAGGACGTGGTGAAAGCGCTCAACGCGATCCAGCCGCACGACTGGGCCGCGTTCCTGCGCGCCCGCCTGGACGGCACCGGCGCCGCGCCGCTGGACGGCTACGCGCGCGCCGGCTGGAAGCTGGTCTACACCGACACCCAGACGCCGTTCCTGAAGGCGGTGGAAGAGCGCAGCAAGTCGGCCGACTTCCAGTACTCGCTGGGCTTCTCGCTGAACAGCGAAGGCAAGGTCGAAGCGCTGCAATGGGAAGGCCCGGGCTTCAAGGCCGGCATCGGCGGCGGCACCACGGTGCTGGCCGTCAACGGCACGGCCTACAAGGCCGACGTGCTGCGCGCAGCCGTCACCGCCGCCAAGAGCAGCGCCAATCCGATCGAACTGCTGGTCAAGAAGGGCGCGAAATACCGCACCATCCTGCTCGACTACCATGGCGGCCTGAGGTACCCGCGCCTGGAACGCATCCCTGGCACGCCGGACCGCCTGCACACCATCCTGTCGCCGCTGAAATAGCCGCCGGCACCAGCCGTCCGGCCTTTGTCCGGGACAGCTTCCTGGCTGTCCCGGACTGCGGTTATACTGGGCTTCTCCCGATAGCCTGGAAACCGTCCATGGACGACCCCGTCAGCATCGCTGCCCTGCTGGAAGAAAACGCCCGCCTGCGGCAGGAAGTGGCCGCGCTGCGCGGCCGGGACCGCATCTTCCGCTCCCTGCTCGACCACGCTCCACTGCTGATCTCCACCAAGGACCTGGAAGGCTGCGTCACCATGGCCAACCGGTATTTCGAGGTACTCGACGGCTACGATGAAAGCCGCTTCGTGGGCCGCAAGGTGTTCGACCTGTTCCCGCCCGAGATCGCCGAGCAGCTGTGGCGCAACGACCGCCGCGCGGCGCAGGAGCAGCGCGCCGTGCAGGAAGAGGAAGCGGTGTACCACCGCGACAAGACGCTGCACACCTACATGACGGTGAAATTCCCGCTGTACGACGAGCATGGCCAGGTCAACGCCACCTGCGCCGTGTCCACCGACATCACGCAAACCCGCGCCGCCGAGGACAGCAGCGTGACCGACGAGCTGACCGGCCTGAAGAACCGGCGCTACTTCAACATGCGCTTTTGCGAGGAGCAGAAACGCGCCCGCCGCGACCGCCGCCTGCTGACCTTGCTGCTGCTGGATGTGGACCGCTTCAAGCAATACAACGACCACTACGGCCACCCGGAAGGCGACAGCGTGCTGATGGCCGTGGCCCACAGCATGCGCGCGGCGCTGCACCGCGCCGGCGACCTGAGCTTCCGCATCGGCGGCGACGAGTTCGCCTGCCTGTACACCAGCAGCGGCACCGAGGAAAGCCTGGCGCTGGCCGACGAAATCCGCGCCGCAATGGCTGCGCACGCCATTCCGCACAGCGCCAACCCGCCCGGCGGCAAGGTCACGCTATCGATCGGCGCCGCTTTCCTGGCGGCCGACGCGGAACTGGGGCGGGACGAACTGTACCTGCTGGCGGACCAGGCGCTGTACCGCGCCAAGCACCTGGGCCGCGACCGCGTGGCGACGTAGCCGCTGCGACGATCTGATCGATTTGGTGTATGCTGCGGGCATGAACCAAGACACCGACATCCAGCTCAGCGGCCCGTTCAAGGCCACCGACGGCGCCGGCCGCGCCATCGACATCAAAGCCATCCGCATGTTCGACGAAGGCTATAGCGTCGTCGACCTGTACGTGGACCTGGCCGCCCCCGCGTCCGACGGCCTGCACAAGGACAAGAAACTGATCGCCGAGATCAGCGCCCGCCTGCGCAGCCTGGGCTACACGGGACCGGACCTGGCCCCGGGCGACCCGGTGGTCCAGGAAAAGAAACTGATCGTGCTCGACACGCCGGACGAGTTCCTGCCTTTCGCCGTGCGCAAGGGATTCAAGGACCTGTCGTCGGAATTCGACGAGTAATCAACGCATAATCACCGTCTACAGATAGCGGCTGCTCCAGGCCGCGATCAGGTCGGCCACGTACGCGGCGTCCTCGCGCCGCGTCAGCAGGTGGTCGGCGTCATCCAGCGAAACGAAACTTTTCGGGTGGCGCGCCGCCATGAAAATGTCCATCGCATTGCGCACCGCCACCGTATCGTCGCCCGGCGCGTGCATCACCAGCAAAGCCTTGCGCAGCCCGGCGATATGCTCGCGCAGGCTGTGCCCGCCCACGTCCTCCACGAACTGCTGCTTGATGCGGAACGGCCGCCCCGCCAGCTGCACCTGGGCCTCGCCGTCGGCGGCGATCTGCTCCAGGTGGGCACTGAACATGCTGGTCACGTAGGACGGCTCGCCCGGCGCGGCGATGGTCACCACCGCCCTGGCTTCGGGCACGCTGGCGGCAGCGGCCAGCACCGCCGCGCCGCCCAGGCTATGGCCTATCAGGATGTGCGGGGCGGAAAACTTCTCGCGCAGAAAATCAGCCGCCTCCACCAGGTCAGCCACGTTGGACGAGAAATTGGTGTTCTCGAACTCGCCCTCGCTGCCGCCCAGGCCGGTGAAATCGAAACGCAGCACGGCGATGCCGTGCCCGGTGAGTGCCTGCGCGATGCGGCTGGCGGCGATCACGTCCTTGCCGCAGGTAAAGCAGTGGGCGAACAGCGCATAGGCCTTGATGGCGCCGTCCGGCGCGTCCAGGCGCGCCGCCAGCTGGTGGCCGCTGGCGCCGGTGAATTCGTGTCGTTCTGCACGCATGATGTGTTCCGTAAAAAGAGCCGTACCCGCAGTCTAGCCGAACAAGCCGTGCAGATACCAGCGCGGTTCGGCTTCGCCCTCCTGGGCCCCCAGCCGTTCCCGGAATACCCAATAGTGCGCGTGGTCGCCGCCCTCGGCAATGAAGTAGTCGCGCGTTTGCCCCTCGCTCCACCAGCCGGCCTCGATGCGCTCGGCGTTCGACACCATGCGCAGCGGCGACATGTAGAACGGCCGGTGGTCGCGCATCAGCAGCGCAACCGGCTTGGGCAGCAGCCAGGCCGGGCGCGGCAGGCTTTGCGGCGGCATGCGCGCGCTCACGTCGGCCGGACGCAGCTTGTCGTGCACCGGCACCCAGGCGTTGGCCAGTTCGGGGCGGTAATCCGCCTGGGGCGACGCTTTCAGCACATTGTCCGCCCCCAGCCGCGCCACCAGCAGCTCGAACAGGCGCTCGCGGTCTTCCTTGCTGCCGCCCGGCTCGGGGAACAGCGAGTCGGTCGGCGGCAGCATGGGCCGCACCTGCGCCGCCTCCAGGCACAGGCCGATCACCGGCGCCGCCAGGTCGGTCTTGGCCAGGCGCTCCTTGAGCAGGCGCAGCAGGTGCTCGTCGCGCCACACCGGTTCGGCCAGCGCGATCTCGATGGCCGTCGGCGGGCGCGCCACCTTGCCCCGCTCATGCTCGAGCAACAGCTTCACGCGCTCCACCGCGAACTGGCGCGCACACAGCCAGCCCACCATCTGCTGCAGCAGGCGCTGGGCGCCGTGCAGCAGCGTGTCCGCATGCTCGATGCGGTCGAACAGCTCCAGCCTGGCGCTGAAGGTGGGCGGCGCCTCCACCCACTGGTACAGCTCGGGCGCCTCGCCGTGCGCCTCGTCCAGCATGTCCAGCAGCGCGCGGCCGCAGCGGCGCTGCAGGCCGGGGCGCGGCAGCCGCCGCAAGTCCGCCAGCGTCAAACAGCCCATCCCCTCGAACCAGTTGAGGAAGGGCCGCGCCGGCGGCGGCAGGCTGCTGGGCAGCGGCGCCAGGCGCCGCGCCATGCTGTCGATTTTTAAACAGCGCCCGCCGCCGCTGCGCGCCAGCAACCAGGCGCCACGCGCGGTGGGCGCGCAGCTCAAGACGGCGCTAAAGCCCAGCGCCCGCATGCTGCCGCGCACCAGCGCGCACAGCTTGCGGACACCGCCGAACAGGCGCAGGCTGGCGCCGATGTCGATCAGCAGCGTGGCTTCCTCGGCCTCGGCCACCAGCGGCGTATAGCGCAGCAGCGCCATGGCCACCGCGTGCGCGGCCTCCTGCTCGCGCAGCGGCGCGCGCTCGTGCAGCTGGGCATCGGGCGCCATCAGCAGCACGCCGCCGCGCCGCATGCCCATCCGCACGCCGGCGGCATGCGCCAGCGGCGACAGCGCCAGCACGCCGTCCTGCTCCAGCACCACGCTGCAGTTATCCTCCGACCAGCTGGGGCAGAATACTTCGAGCGGGAGCCGTGGCAGGTAGAGGCCGATCCAGAGACGCATGACGCTGTAGCAAAGAAGGTGGCAAGGGCAGGAACAGCGGCGCGTCGCGCTGCGGCCCCCGGCGTTTTACGAATTCGATGTTGATGCCGCCCGGCGCCGAGCGCAGCGCCAGGCGCAGCGGCGCGGGCGAGGCGTCCTGCGCGGCGGCCAGCGGGCGCATCAGGCAAAACAGCGTGTCCCCGCTTTGCGCCGCCAGGTGCAGGCGGCGCAGGTTTTCGCTGCGCATCTGCGTCTGCCACAGCAGCAACGCGCCGCAGCAGCCGCTGCGCAGTACCTGTTCAGCAGCCCACAGCGCGTCCCCGCTTTTTCCCGTGCTGCGTATCCACACCATTTGCCCCGGGGGCAGGCCCAGCGCGGCCAGCGCCAGCCCCTGCGGGATCTGCGGCGGCGCCAGCAGCACCACCGGGCGCTTTGAGGCCGCCACCAGTGCCGGTCGCAGCAAACGGATTTCGCCGATGCCCTGCTGCTGCAGCATCAGCTCAGTCAGCGTGCCCAGCGGCCAGCCGCCGCCCGGCAACTGGGCCGACAGCGCCGCGTAACCGGTGTCCACGCAGCGCGTGGCCGCATGCGCCAGCTGCGAGGCCAGCCACAGCGACGGGTGCAGGCTTTCAGGGGTGGCAATAGTGGCGTTGCTAGACATGGGGGAATCAAGTAAATACTGTACAAATACACAGTACTATTTACTCCCGGTTTTGGCAAGGACTACTTGCGGTCTGTGCCTCCGGGAAAGCTTGCGCATGCTGTAAGATGAGCATTAAAACCATTCTCCATGGACATCAATGACCACCATCCAGCTTATCGGCGCCATCCTGTTCGGACTGGCGCTGGTCCACACCTTCGCCGCCAAATCCATTGAAATCCTGGCCCACCGCTACCCGCGCCACGCCGGCCTGCTGCACCTGCTGGGTGAAGTGGAGGTGGTGTTCGGTTTCTGGGCCACCATCCTGATCGTGGCGATCGCCATCGTGGCCGGCGGCGAGAACGCCATCGCCTATGCCGAATCGCGCCAGTACACCGAGCCCCTGTTCGTGTTCGTGGTGATGGTGGTGGCCGCGTCCTGGCCGGTGCTGAACGCGGTGCAGCGCGCCCTGCAGGCGCTGGCGCGGCTGGCGCCGATGCGCAATGAACTGGCGCTGGCCTGGCTGGGCCTGGCGCTGGTGCCGCTGGCCGGGTCCCTGATCACCGAGCCGGCCGCCATGACCCTGGCCGCGCTGACCCTGGCGCCGCTGGTGTTTCGCGACGGCATGCCCGAGCGGCTCAAGTACGCGGCGCTGGGCGTGCTGTTCGTCAACGTATCGATCGGCGGCACCCTCACCTCCTACGCCGCGCCGCCGGTGCTGATGGTGGCCGCCACCTGGGGCTGGGACAGCGCCTTCATGGCCGCCCAGTTCGGCTGGAAAGCCACGCTGGCGGTGCTGGTCAACGCCACCGCCGTCTGCTTCGTGCTCAAGCGCCACCTGCGCCCGGCCGGCGCGTCTGCCGAGAGCGGCGGCGCGGCGCAGGTGCCGCTGCTGGTGTCGCTGATCCACCTGGGCTTTTTGGCGGGCGTGGTGCTGCTGGCCCACCATCCGGTGATGTTCCTCGGCCTGTTCCTGCTGTTCCTCGGCTTCACGCAAGCCTACCAGCGCTACCAGCAGCCGCTGATCCTGAAGGAAGGCTTGCTGGTGGGCTTCTTCCTGGCCGGGCTGGTGGTGCTGGGCGGCATGCAGCAATGGTGGCTGCAGCCCATCGTCTCCAGCCTGGCGCCGGTGGCGCTGTTCTTCGGCGCGCTGGGCCTGACCGCCATCACCGACAACGCCGCACTGACCTACCTCGGTTCGCTGATCGACGGCATGTCGCCGCAAGCGCAATACATGCTGGTGGCGGGCGCCGTCGCAGGCGGCGGCCTGACGGTGATCGCCAACGCGCCCAACCCGGCCGGGGTGTCGCTGCTGCGGCGCGGCTTCCAGGACGAATCGATCGGCGCCGTCGGCCTGCTGCTGGGCGCCCTGCCGCCCACCGCCGTGGCCGCCGCCGGGTTCTTCCTCTAGGAGCCGAATATGGATCCGCATCGTCGACGCAGCGCCTGGCGCCTGCAAGCAAGCCTGCTGGCGGCGAGCCTGCTCGCTTGCTTGCAGGCGGCAGCGCAGACCTCCTTCGACTGCAGCAAAGCGCAACCCGGCACCATCGCCGGCAGGGTCTGCCGCGACCCCGCGCTGGCCAAGCTGGACCGCGCGCTGGGCCAGACCTACGGCGCCGCGCTGAAGGCTGCCGCCGGCGAACGCCCGCCGCTGCTCCAGGCGGAACAGCGCGGCTGGATCAAGGGGCTGGAAGAATGCCGCAAAGAGGCCGACGCGCGCGCCTGCGCCGAACAGTCCTACCGGCGCCGCAACGCCGAGCTGCAGGCGCGCTACCGCCTGGCGCCCGGCAACGGCCCGGTCAGCTACGTCTGCGACGGCATGCCCGCCGACGCAGTGCGCGCCACCTACTACCGAACCGAGCCGGCAACGCTGATCGCCGAACGCGGCGGCGCCGTTTCCGTCATGTTCCGGCAGCCCGCCGCCTCCGGCGCCAGATACGAAGGCCGCAACGAGATGCTATGGGAACACCAGGGCAACGCCACCATCCGCTGGGGTTACGGCGCCAAGGAAATGCAGTGCGTGCGCATAGCCCCCGAATAACATCGCAGCAGGACCTGGCCATTTGCCGACCGTGCGAACACTGTCATCTTTTCACGGATAAAGTGGCGCACCAAGCCATTCTCAATGTGATGGCAGTGGATGAAGAGCCGCCATAAGTTCAAGCCGCGGCATCAAACGCCTCCTGCAGCTTGGCGGCCAACTGCCTCGCATCGAACAGCACACTATCGGCGTCCGCCACCTTGTTAAATTCCAGCAGCGCTTGCTACAGCGTAGCGCCGTACGCAATAGACATTGGGTGCCATGATTGCTTCCGAACCTCCTGCCCTGCGTCATATCCCGGCCCGCGCAAGCCGGCATTCGGAACAATCTGGATGCTTATTTGATAAATTTCTTGACTCCAACTCGAAGTGATCCTAAAGTGATATCACTTTGATGTCACAACCAACAGGGAGTCCAGCATGAATGCAGCACATATTCGCCGCGAAACGGCGTTTTCCTCGGTCAGCGGCTATACGGCGGCGGTGGCCGCCCTGGCGCTGATCGCACTGGCCGGGCTCGGCGTGCGGGGCGGCCTGCACCCGGTCCTGTGCATCATCGCCGCCCTGCTTGGCCTGGTGAGCTTTGCCGGGCTGTACATGCTGCAGCCGAATGAAAGCGCCATCCTCACGCTGTTCGGCAAGTACATCGGCACCGACCGCAGCGAAGGCCTGCGCTGGGCATTCCCGCTGTACATCAAGCGTAAGCTGTCGGTGCGCGCCCGCAATTTCAACGCGCCCACGCTGAAGGTCAACGACAAGCGCGGCAACCCGGTCGAGATCAGCGCCGCCATCGTCTGGCGCGTGCGCGATACGGCCCAGGCGGTGTTCGAGGTGGATGATTTCGAGCGCTATGTGTCGATCCAGGCCGAAGCGGCCTTGCGCCACCTGGCTTCGCAGTACGCCTACGACGAGGGCGAGGACTTGCCGAACGGCGAGACCACGCTGCGCGCCGGCATGGACGTGGTGGCCGAAGCGCTGAAGGTGGAGCTGCAGGCGCGCTTCGACGCGGCCGGCGTCGAGGTACTGGACGCCAAGCTGACGCACCTGGCCTATGCCGCCGAAATCGCGCAGGTGATGCTGCGCCGCCAGCAGGCCGAAGCCATCATCAGCGCCCGCGCCAAGATCGTGCACGGCGCCGTGAGCATGGTGGAGGCCGCGCTGAAGGGCCTGGCCGAACGCGATATCGTGGAGCTCGATGCCGAGCGCAAGGCAGCCATGGTGAGCAACCTGCTGGTGGTGCTGTGCTCGGACAAGGAAACCCAGCCCATCATCAACACGGGCACCCTGTACAACTAGCGGCAGAACAGCATGGCAAGCCCAGGTAAAAAAGCCTACCCCTTGCGGATCGATCCGGCGCTGTGGGACGAAATCCAGCGCCTGGCGGCGCGCGACCTGCGCAGCGTGAATGCGGAAATCGAATTCCTGCTGCGCGAGGGCCTGGCGCGCCGGGGCGTGAAGCTCAAGGACGATGGCAACGGCGGCGGCAGCGAGCCGGCGGCGGAATAAGCCGGGCCGGCGCGCTCATGAGACCACGCGCCGGTGCTTGGCGAAGAAGTCCAGCATCATCTTGCTGGCGTCCGGGCCAGCCTTGGCGTTGAAGGACAGCGCCGGATCGCCGCCGCTCCAGGCGTGCTCCAGGTCGGCGATGCGCGCCACGCGCAGCAGCACCCTCCCCTTCGCGCTGTAGTCGCGTATCTCGTGCGCGTTGCGCGTGTGGCCGCGCCGCGCGCGCTCCACCACTGTCACCTCGGTCCCCGCCGGCAGCCGGTTCAGCAGCAGGCTTTGCTGCACCAGCTGCGCCTGGTTGACGGGACGCACGATCTTGTCGCCCTCGCCCTGGATCAGGATGGTGGGCATGAGCGGGAAGCCGGGCCGCCGCAGCAGCACCTGCCGGATCGCGGCGGAGGCCTGCAGGCCGGCGCCGTGCTGCATCACGCTCAAGGCGCCGACGGTACTGTGCCCGCCGCCGTAGGCCGGCCCCGAATGCAGCCCGACTGCGGCGATCAATTCCGGATGGTTCAGCGCCAGGATGTTGGCCATGCCAGCCCCGGCGGAAATGCCGCACACGTAGATGCGCTTGCGGTCGATGGGGTAGTCGCTGCAGACCTTGCCGATCACGGCGGCGATCAGCGCGGTGTCGCCGCCGCCTTCCTGCGTAGACTTGTCATACCAGCGCCAGCAGCGGTGCGCCTGCGTGCTGGCCGCCTGCTGCGGATACAGCACGGCATAGCCTTTCTGCTCGGCCAGCCGGTTCATGCGCGTACCCTGGGCGAACTGGGTCGCAGTCTGGTGGCAGCCGTGCAGCATGACGATCAGCGGCAAGCCATGGCGCACGGCAGCCTGGGGAACCTGGTGCGGCAGATACAGCCAGTAACTCATCGGCTGGGCCGGCACCTGGCCGGGTTGCGGCATTGCCGCATAGTGCGATGCTAGCCAGCGGCCGGGCAGCACGGACACGTCCGGCCGCGCGTGCTGGCGGATCGGCATGCCGTCCGGCGCCGACAGGGCGGCACGGGGCGCCGCGGCGGGCCGGGACGGTGCGGCGCCGCGCCGCGCCGGGACGGCGGGCTTGGCCAACGCCGCCACCTTGGCCACCTTGGCCACCTTCACCACCTTCGCCGCCTTGGCTTTCGGCTTGGCCTTCACGGCGGGCACGCCGAACAGCTGGGTCATTAATTTCTGCTGCGACTTCCCCGCGCGGGTAATGCTGCGCAGCAATCGTGCGCCAAAGATGGGCTTGGCCATGCGACACTCCTGATTCACTATGTTGCAGTGCAATATAGCGGAGCGAGCGGTCTCCATCGGTGCGCCAGCGCACGGGATCGCAGATTAAACTTCCTCACCGAATGCAGCAGTAACCGCCATGCGCGGACAAGACAGGGTGGCCGGCAGGTGGGACTGCGTTGGCCGCCCTGCCGCGCACCCTTTACCCATGCCGGCGCCTAGCGCTGCATGGATTCCCATACCTTCTGCAAGCGCTTGGCCGACACCGGCATCGGCGTGCGCAGTTCCTGCGCGAACAGCGACACGCGCAATTCCTCCAGCATCCAGCGGAACTCCACCAGCTTGGGATCGGTGTTGCGGCCGGCGGCCTTGTCGCGCATCAGGCGCTGGTACGGCGCGGCGGCGGTCTGCCACTCGGCCATCAGCTTGGCGTCGCGCGCGGGATCGGCGCGCAGCTTCTCCAGGCGCACATTCATCGCCTTCAGATAGCGCGGGAAATGCGCCAGCTGCGCATAATCGCTCTCGAGCAGGAAGCGCTTGTGCACCAGGCCCTGCAGTTGTGCCTGCATGTCGGCCGCCACCTGCGCGTTGATGCCTTGCAGGCGTTTCGGCAGGCCGTGGAACTCGGTCAGCACCTGCGACAGCAGGCGCGCCACCTCGTTCACCAGCAACACCAGGCGCGACTTGCCTTCGTCCTTGCGCTTGGTAAAGGTGGCGGCGTCGGTCGGCAGCGGGTCCTGCAGGCAGGCGATGTCGAGCGCCTTGTTGATGATCTGGTCGCGCAGTTCCTCCTGCGTGCCCATGGACATGAACTGCATGCCCATCTGCTGCAGGTTGGGAATGCTCTTTTCCACGAACTTGATCTGGTCCTTCATCTGCAGCGCAAACAGGCGGCGCAGGCCGACCCGGTGCGTGCGCGCCGCCACGGTGGGGTCGTCGAACACTTCCAGGTCGCAGTGCGTGCCCTTGTCCACCAGCGCCGGGAAGCCGATCAGGGTCAGCTTGCCCTGCACGATTTCCAGCAGCTCAGGCAGCTCGCCGAAGGTCCAGGCGCTGATGCCGGTGGTGGCCGATTGCGCGGCCGGCGCACTTGCGGCGGCGCGCGCGGCGGCGGCCGGCTGGGCGCCAGACTTGCCGCCCCTGCCGCCGCCGGCAGTGTCCGGCGCCGCGCCGCGCGCCGCGTCCGCAGCGATGCCGCCGTGCGCGAGCTTGCCCGCGCCGGCCGCGGCGGCGCCGGCGCCAACCGTGCCGGCGCGCAGCTGGGTGCCGGCCGGCGCGGTGGCCTCGGCCATCTTCTGGAAACTCTGGCGCGCCTGCATGCCGTACTCGGCCTGCAGGGTGGCCAGGTTGCGGCCCATGTCCAGCTGGCGGCCGTGCTCGTCGATCACCTTGAAGTTCATGAAATGGTGCGCAGGCAGCGTTTCCGGCTTGAAGTCCGTGGTCAGCACGCCGATGGTGATCTCCTTGCGGATATCGGCAATGATGGCGTCGATCAGGTCGCCGTGTCCGAAAGCCAGCGCGGCATGCACGCGCTCGCAGAACCTGGCCGCGTACTCCGGCAGCGGCACGCAATGGCGGCGCAGCTTTTGCGGCAGGGACTTCAGCAACAGGTGCACCTTCTCCTTCAGCATGCCCGGCACCAGCCACTCGCAGCGCTCGCGCGAGAGCTGGTTCAGCGCATACAGCGGCACCGCCAGGGTCACGCCGTCGCGCACGCTGCCCGGCTCGAAGTGGTAGGTCAGCGCCATTTCCAGGCCGGCCGCCATCATCGTTTTCGGGAACAGGTCGGTGGTCACGCCGGCCGCCTCGTGGCGCATCAGCTCGTCGCGGTTCAGGTACAGCAGCGTCGGTTCGGCGGCAGTCGCCTCCTTGTGCCACTTCTCGAAACCGGCGCCGTTCACCACGTCGGCCGGGACCAGCTTGTCGTAGAAGGCGGCGATCAGTTCGTCGTCCACCAGCACGTCCAGGCGGCGCGACTTGTGCTCCAGGTTCTCGATCTCCTTGATCAGCTTGTGGTTGTGCGCGAAGAACGGCGCGCGGGTGTCGTAGTCGCCGCCCACCAGCGCGTCGCGGATGAAGATCTCGCGCGCTTCCTGCGGATTGAAGGCGCCGTAGTTGATGCGGCGCTGGCTGTACACCACCAGGCCGTACAAGGTGGCACGCTCGGACGCCGTCACTTGCGCGCTGCGTTTTTCCCAGCGCGGCTCGCCCCACGATTTCTTCAGCAGGTGCCCGCCCACCTTCTCCAGCCATTCCGGCTCGATCTTGGCCACGCAGCGCGCGTACAGGCGCGTGGTTTCCACCAGCTCGGCGGCCATGATCCACTTGCCCGGCTTCTTCAGCAGGTTAGAGCCCGGCCAGATATGGAACTTGATGCCGCGCGCGCCGAGGAAGCCGGCGCCCGGTTCGTCCTCGCCCTTGAAGCCCACGTTGCCCAGCAAGCCGGTCAGCAGCGCCAGGTGCAGGTTCTCGTAGGTGGCCGGGGCCTCGTTCATGCGCCAGCCCTGCTCCTTGACGATGGTGAGCAGCTGCGAGTGCACGTCGCGCCATTCGCGCAGGCGCACTTGCGACAGGAAGTTGCTGCGGCAGTTTTCCTGCAGCTGGCGGTTGGTCTTCTTGTGTTCAATCGCGTTTTCGAACCAGCGCCAGATCTTGATGTAGCTGAGGAACTCGGACTTCTCGTCGGCGAACTTCTTGTGCGCCTCATCGGCCGCCTGCTGGTGCTCCACCGGGCGGTCGCGCGGGTCCTGCACCGACAGCGCGGCCGCCACGATCAGCACTTCCGTCAGCGAGGCGTTGTCGTGCGCAGCCAGGATCATGCGGCCCACGCGCGGGTCCAGCGGCAGCTTGGCCAGCTTGCGGCCCAGGGGCGTGAGCTGGTTGTACTCGTCGACCGCGCCCAGTTCCTGCAGCAGCTGGTAGCCGTCCGCAATCGCGCGCGCCAGCGGCGGCTCGATAAAGGGGAAGGTTTCCACGTCCGCCAGGTGCAGCGACTTCATGCGCAGGATGACGGCGGCCAGCGAGGAACGCAGGATCTCGGGATCGGTAAACTTCGGGCGCTGCAGATAGTCCTGCTCGTCGTACAGGCGGATGCAGACGCCGTCGGCCACGCGGCCGCAGCGGCCGGCACGCTGGTTGGCGGCCGATTGCGCAATCGGCTCCACCTGCAGCTGCTCGACCTTGTTGCGGTAGCTGTAGCGCTTCACGCGCGCCAGGCCGGCGTCCACCACGTAGCGGATACCGGGCACGGTCAGCGACGTCTCGGCCACGTTGGTGGCCAGCACGATGCGGCGCGCGTTGGAGGTGCGGAACACCCGCTCCTGCTCCTCCACCGAAAGGCGGGCGAACAGCGGCAGGATCTCCACGTGC
Source organism: Massilia sp. NBRC 108631 (assembly GCF_059704565.1). NCBI lineage: Bacteria > Pseudomonadati > Pseudomonadota > Betaproteobacteria > Burkholderiales > Oxalobacteraceae > Massilia > Massilia sp. NBRC 108631. The sequence goes on along the minus strand of NZ_BAAKJE010000116.1, from coordinate 27,068 downwards.
GGCGGATGGTGCTTGCGCAGCGCCTCGGCCGCGTCGCGGATCTCGCGTTCGCCGGGCAGGAACACCAGCACGTCGCCCGAGCCGATGCGGCACACTTCGTCCACGCCGTCGATCACCGCGTCCATCAGGTCGCGCTTTTCGCGCGCGGCGGCAGCCTTGCCCTGCTGCGGGGAAGGATTGGCGGCGTTCGGGCCGCCCATGGCCACCTGGTCGCGCTCCACCGGGCGATAGCGCACTTCCACCGCGTACAGGCGGCCCGACACCTCGATCACCGGCGCCGGCTTTTCAAGCGTGCCGAAGTGGCGCGAGAAGCGGTCGGCGTCGATGGTTGCCGATGTGATGATGATCTTCAGGTCCGGGCGGCGCGGCAGCAGCTGCTTCAGGTAGCCGAGCAGGAAGTCGATGTTCAGGCTGCGTTCGTGGGCTTCGTCGATGATGATCGTGTCGTAGCCCTTGAGCAGCGGGTCGGTCTGGGTTTCGGCCAGCAGGATACCGTCCGTCATCAGCTTGACGGAGGCGCCGCGCATCAGGGTGTCGGCGAAGCGCACCTTGAAGCCGACATTCTCGCCCAGCGGCGTGCCCAGTTCCTGCGCGATGCGCTTGGCGGTGGACGAAGCGGCGATACGGCGCGGCTGCGTGTGGCCGATGATGCCGTTGCGGCCGCGCCCGAGCTCCAGGCAGATCTTCGGCAGCTGGGTGGTCTTGCCCGAGCCGGTTTCGCCGGACACGATGATGACCTGGTTCTTCATCAGCGCCTCGGCGATCTCGGCGCGGCGGCCGGAAACCGGCAGGTCTTCAGGGAAGGTGATCGGCGGGATCGGATTGCGGAACGCCGCCTCGGTCGCGCGCGCGGCCGCTTCCTCCGGCGTCAGGCGCGGGCCGCGGCCAGCGCGTTCCCCCTCGGCGCGCAACGGACGCGCGGCGCCTTCCGGGCGCGGCTCGCCGGCGCCGCGAGGCTGGCGCGGCTCAGCGGCCACACGCGGCGGACGCGGTTCGCCGGCGCCACGGGACTGGCGCGCATCGCCGTCCGCACGCGGTGCCCGGCCCTGGCCGGCCTGCCCGGTGCGCGGCTGGCCGGGCGTGCCGGCGCCGGACTCCGCGCCGGGAGCGCGCGCAGCGCGGCCGTCCGGCCCACGCTGGCCGCGCTGATCGCGGCGCTGCCCATCCCGGCCGCTCTGGCCATCCTGGCGCCCTTGTGGTGCGCGCGTCACAGCGGGCGCAGCGCCCTGCGGGGCGGCGGCGACGGTGGCGGGAGCGTTGGATGGCTGCTGCGGGGTGGAAACTGGTGGCTTCTTGCTGGCTTCTGACATGTTTTTTACTAGTATTTGGCGCGAAAACCGCGCACCGAATTATAATGCGGCAAATGGAAAATCCTACCCAATTCGTCCAATGGCTGCGCTCAGTCGCGCCCTACGTCCACGCTTTCCGCGGCAAGACCTTCGTGGTCGCCTTCCCCGGCGAACTCGTATCGGCTGGCGCCCTGCCGGTGCTGGCCCATGATTTGTCGCTGCTGCAGGCACTCGACATCAACGTGACCGTGGTCTACGGCTCGCGCCCGCAAGTGGCCGAGCAGCTCGCGCTGCGCAACGTGGAAGGCCGTTTCCACAACGGTGTGCGGATTACCGACACCGCCGCCATGGAATGCGCCAAGGAAGCGGCCGGCGAGCTGCGCCTGGACATCGAGGCCGCGTTCAGCCAGGGTTTGCCGAACACGCCGATGTCCAACGCGGCCATCCGCATCATCTCCGGCAACTTCATCACCGCCCGCCCGCTCGGCGTGATCGACGGCGTGGACCTGGAGCTGACCGGCATCACGCGGAAGGTGGACGCCGAAACCATCCACTCCATCCTCGGTTCGGACGGCCTGGTGCTGCTGTCGCCGCTGGGCTTCTCGCCCACCGGCGAAACCTTCAACCTGACCATGGAAGACGTGGCCTGCAGCGCCGCCATCGCCCTGCACGCCGACAAGCTGATCTTCATCACCGAAACCGACATGATGACGGACGCCGGCGGCACCGAGATCCGCGAACTGTCCTCGCACCAGGCCGAAGCCGTGCTGCAAGCCGGTTTCCTGCCCGACGCCACCGCATTCTACTTGAAGCACTGCGTCAAGGCCTGCAACAACGGCGTGGACCGCTCCCACATCGTGCCGTTCGCCATGGACGGCTCGGCGCTGCTGGAACTGTTCACCCACGATGGCGTGGGCACCATGATCTCGCACGAGAACCTCGAATCGCTGCGCCAGGCCACGATTGAAGACGTGGGCGGCATCATCAAGCTGATCGAACCGCTGGAAGCGGACGGCACGCTGGTCAAGCGCGGCCGCGAGCTGATCGAACGCGAAATCGACCTGTTCTCGGTGATCGAACACGACGGCGTGATCTTCGGCTGCGCCGCGCTGTATCCGTTCCCGGAACAAAAAATGGCCGAAATGGCATGCCTGACCGTCAACCCCGACGTGCAAGCCCAGGGCGACGGCGAACGCATCCTCAAGCACATGGAGAACCGCGCCCGCGCGCTGGGCCTGAGCAAGCTGTTCGTGCTGACCACCCGCACCGCGCACTGGTTCATCAAGCGCGGCTTCGTGCCGGCCACCGTGGACGCCCTGCCGAAGGACCGCCAGCGCATGTATAACTGGCAGCGCAAATCCCAGGTTCTGGTTAAAACCTTATAATCACGCTTTCACCACCGCATTTAGGAGCACCAAAGATGGCCCGCACCGTCCATTGCATCAAACTGAACAAGGAAGCCGAAGGCCTGGATTTCCCACCGTATCCGGGTGAACTGGGCAAGAAGATCTACCTGTCCGTATCGAAAGAAGCGTGGGCCGCCTGGCTCAAGCACCAGACCATGCTGGTCAACGAAAACCGCCTGAACCTGGCCGACCAGCGCGCGCGCAAATACCTGGCCACGCAGATGGAGAAACACTTCTTCGGCGACGGCGCCGACGCCGCAGCCGGCTACGTGCCGCCGGCGGACTAAAAAAAGGCGCCGATGGCGCCTTTTTTTATCGCTGCTTTATCGCTGCTTTATCGCTGCAACGGCTTGCACTGGCGCAGTTCGCACTTGGCAAGATAGGCCTTGCCGTCGCCGCAGGCCATGCGGTATACCTCGACCGGTCCGGGTTCGGACACCAGCCCCGCACCGGGGCCGCCGTTGCCGTCGCAGCCAGCCTTGCGGGCCATGCGTTCCACCGTGGCCGACGACATGCCGGCCCGGAACGCCACCTTCTCGATCTCCACCCCGTCCGCCATGACGCGCTTGCTGCCGTCGCTGGCCAGTTCGGACACCACCGGCTTGCGCACCGTTGCCGCGCGGCGTGCCGCTTCCGCTTCCTGGTCCTTGTCCTTGCCGAACGGCAGATAGGAACAGGCACTCAACATCACAACGTTCAGCAACAGCAACGGCAACAGCAAGCGTTTCATAAGTGTCCTGGGGGGGAAGAATTAGTAGGCCAGCGTGCGCACGCCGTCCGGCGTGCCCAGCAGGCAGACGTCGGCGCCGCGTGCGGCGAACAGGCCGACGGCAATCACGCCGACGATCTGGTTGATCTGCGCTTCCAGCCCTTTCGGATCGGTAATCGCCAGGCCGGCCACGTCCAGGATGTTGCCGCCATTGTCAGTGACGAAAGCCTCGTCGCTGCCCGGCTTGACACGCAGCTTGGGCTGGCCGCCCAGCGCGGCCAGCTGGCGCGCCACGGCGTTGCGCGCCATCGGCAGCACTTCCACCGGCAGCGGGAACTTGCCCATCACGTCCACCAGCTTGGAACCGTCGGCGATGCAGACGAACTTCTTCGATACCGACGCGACAATCTTCTCGCGCGTGAGCGCCGCGCCGCCGCCCTTGATCATGGCGCCCTGCTCGGTGATCTCGTCGGCGCCATCGATGTAGACGGCGATCTCGGCCACGTCGTTCAGGTCCAGCACGGGAATGCCGTGGCCGGCCAGCCGCGCGGCGGTCGCCTCGGAGGACGCAACGGTACCCTTGATCTGGTGCTTGATCTTGGCCAGCTCATCAATGAAGAAATTGGCGGTCGAGCCGGTGCCGACGCCGATGATGTCGCCTTCCACGTAGGCGATGGCGGCGCGGGCTACTGCTTGTTTCAGTTCGTCTTGGGTCATGGTAAAAGTATTAAGAAGGGAAGATCGGATTGCCGCTATTTTAGCGGATCGCCACCGACAACACTCGCAGAACCCCGGTCGGTATGCGAAAATGGCATCCCAGACAATAGCCCGCAGGATCGCTCATGGAGTCCGTCCAACAGATACTGATCGTCGACGACAGCCGCGTTTCGCGCCTGATGGCACGCCAATACATCCTCAGCATGCATGCCGACTGGATCGTCGAGGAAGCCGCCTCGGGTGAAGAAGCGCTGCAGAAAGTGGCCAGCTTCACCCCTGCCCTGGTGCTAATGGACGTCAATATGCCCGGCATGGGCGGCCTGGCCGCCGCCGAGCAGCTGCGCGCCCTGCTGCCACTGGCCCACATTTCGCTGCTGACCGCGAACGTGCAAAGCGCTACCCGCAACCGCGCGGCCGAAATCGGCGTCGGCTTCATGGAAAAGCCCATCACCGAGGCCCGCATCGCCCAGCTGATCGCGCCGCTGGAGGCATGAAGATGCCCTTTTCCCTGTCCGAACTGGAACACGACGCGCTGGTGGAGATCTTCAACATCGGCGTCGGCCAGGCTGCCGCCGCCATGAGCGGCATCGTCAACGAAGCCGTGACGATGTCGGTGCCTTCGATCAGCTTCCTGAACCGGGCCGACGCGGCCGCCCTGCTGGGCCACCGCGACGAACAGCGCGAGCGCATCTGCGGCGTCAGCCAGCACTATGCGGGCGCCTTCCAGACCGAAGCCATCCTCATGTTCCCCGAGGACAAGAGCCTGGAAATCGTGCGCCTGATGGTCGGCGAGCTGGTGCCGCTGTCCGAGCTGACCGAGATGGAACAGGAGGCCATGAGCGAGATCGGCAACATCATCCTGAACTCCTGCATCGGCACGCTGGCCAACATCTTCGAGCAGGAGCTGCAAGGCTCGCTGCCGGTGTACCACGTCGGCACCAGCGAAGACATCCTGAACGCCTCCGGCACGGCAGCCGCATCGGTGGTGATGATGCTGCACATCGACTTCATCCTTGAAATGCACCAGATCCACGGCTACGTCGCGTTCATCCTCGACGTGTCCGCGCTGCACGACCTGAAGCAGCAAATCAACCTGTACCTGCGTCGCGTGACGGGCCAAGGCTGACGATGGCAGTGGAAGCAAACCGTCTCAGCCTGCTGGAAAGCGTGCTGGCCGCCGTGCACGTCGGCGCGATTGTCCTGGACGGTGCCGGCCGCATTGTGCTGTGGAACCGCTGGATGGAGCAGTACTCCGCCATGCCCGCCAGCGAAGTGCTGTGCCGCGAGTTCTACGCGCTGTTCCCGGAAATGCGCAGCCAGCGCATCGGCATGGCGATCCAGCAGGCGCTGGCCAGCAACTTCCCGTCGCTGCTGTCGCAAACACTGAACAAGTCGCCCTTCCCGCTGCACGCCGACCGCGCCGCGGCCGAGCGCGGCGAGCGCCTGCAGCAGGCCATCGCGGTCACGCCGGTGGCGGTGGCCGGCGCCGAGCGCCACTGCCTGATACAGGTCACCGACGTCAGCATTGCCGTCAACCGCGAAAAAGTGCTGCGCGAGCAGGCCATGGTGCTGCGCTCGCAGACCTTCTCGGATGGCCTGACCGGAGTGGCCAACCGGCGCCATTTCGACGTCGCCATCGACAAGGAACAGCGGCGCGCCAAGCGCAACGGCGCCAACCTGTCGCTGCTGATGATCGATATCGACTGCTTCAAGGCCTATAACGACCACTACGGCCACCAGCAAGGCGACCAGTGCCTGATCCAGGTATCGAACGCGCTGGCGGCCATGCTGCACCGCTCAACCGACCTGCTGGCGCGCTACGGGGGCGAGGAATTCGCCATCATCCTGCCGGACACAGACCCCGACCAGGCCATGATGATGGCCGAGGCATTGCGCCAGCGTGTCCTGGCGCTGGGCATCGAACACCGCTGCGCGGCCGAAGGGCGCCGGCACGTCACGGTCAGCGTCGGCCTGGCCACGCACAGCCCGGCCCAGCCGTTCGACGTCCCCGCCCTGATCGGCGCCGCCGACCGCGCGCTGTACGCCGCCAAGCACGCCGGCCGCAACCGCGTCGCCGCGCACGAGCAACAGGCACTCGGCCGTTGACACACGCCGGGCTGGCCGATTCCAGCGACCACCGGTATCTGGCAAGACGCTAACGCTATGCCATCATGGCATGCTCAAATCCAAACCGAACATTTTGCCAAAGACCAGGGTGACAAACCCCAGGCCCAGGAGCAAGAGCAGGAAGACTGCGGCCACCATGCCGCTGGTGCGCAGCACCGCGCGCCTCTCCATCGCCTTCTCCTTCTCCTTCGCCCCTTGATCGTAATGCCACTTGATGGCGAAGAACATGCCCGTGCCGAGCACGAGCACCTTGAAGGTAACCAAGACTACAGGGATCCAATCCATCATTTTGCGTATTTCCAGGCTATGTGCGGTTGCTGCACGCTCTGCGTCATACTACACAAAAGCAATTTCCATACATTGAGACAAAATGTCCCAGTTGAAAACCACACAAGATGAGAACGGGCCGGGCTGGCGGCTGCGATAGGCCGTGCGGGGCGATGGCCCTGCCCGGACCAGCTGGTCCGGGCAGGGCCATCGGGCAGCCTTAGCGCAGTGCGCTGGCGGCTGTGGCCAGGGCGGTGATGCCGGCCCAGTCGCCGGCTTGCATCAGCTCTTTCGGGGTCAGCCAGGAGCCGCCCACGCAAGCCACGTTCTTCAGTTTCAGGAACTGCGGCGCGGTCTCGATGGAGATGCCGCCGGTCGGGCAGAAGGTGATGTCGCCCAGCGGACCGGCCAGCGCGTTGAGCATGCCCACGCCGCCCGCCGGCACGGCCGGGAACAGTTTCAGCTGCTGGAAGCCCTGCTCGCGCGCGGCCATCACTTCGGACGGCGTCATCACCCCCGGCAGCAGCGGCAGGCCGCTGCTCCTGGCGGCGGCGATCAGCGCCGGGGTCAGGCCCGGCGACACGCCGAACACCGCGCCGGCGTCGCGCGCGGCGGCAAATTCTTCCGGCTGCGTCAGCGTGCCGACGCCGACAATCGCGCCCTCCACCGCCGACATGGCCTTGATCGCGCCCAAGCCGTGCTTGGTGCGCAAAGTGACTTCCAGCACGCGGATGCCGCCCGCCACCAGCGCCTTGGCCAGCGGCACGGCGTGCTCGGGATCGTCGATCGCAATCACGGGGATCACGGCGGAGGTGCGCATAATGTCCAGCAGGGTCATGGTCAGTCCTTCTTCATCGAGAAATCTTCATCGGAGCCGGGCACGGTGTTGCCCACCGTGTTGCCGTCATGCAGGGAGACAGTAGTCGGAATCGGCGACGGCAGCGAGAACGTGGTGGCACCCTTCTCTGCTTCGCATACGCTGTTGCGGAACATGGCGAACAGCTCGCGGCCCATGCCCACGCCGTTCGGCGACAAGTCGGCCGTGGCCAGCGAGCGCGCATGCCACACGTCGCTCGGCACCAGCGCTTCCAGCGTGCCGGTGAAGGCGTCCACGCGGATGATGTCGCCGTCGCGCACCAGGCCGAGCGGTCCGCCGGCCAGGATCTCGGGCGACACGTGGATGGCCGCCGGCACCTTGCCGGACGCGCCCGACATGCGGCCGTCCGTCACCAGCGCCACCTTGCGGCCGGCATCCTGCAAATTGGCCAGCGCCGGGGTCAACGCGTGCAGTTCCGGCATGCCGTTGGCGCGCGGGCCCTGGAAGCGCAGCACGGCCACGAAGTCGCGGTCCAGGCTGCCGGCCTTGTAGGCGGCCATGAAGTCTTCCTGCGAATTGAACACCAGCGCCGGCGCTTCCACCGTGCGGTGCTCTTCCTTCACGGCCGACACCTTCATCACGGCGCGGCCCAGGTTGCCCTGCACCAGCACCATGCCGCCGTCCGGCGAGAACGGGTTGCTGTGCTTGCGCAGCACCTTCTCGTCGCCCGATTCGGCCACGGCGTCTTTCCACACCACACCGTCGTTGCTCTGGTTCAGGAAAGGCTCGGTGCAGTGCGCGCGCAGGCCATTGCCCAGGATGGTGGTCACGTCGTCGTGCAGCAGGCCCGCGTCCAGCAGTTCGCGGATCACGAAGCCGGTGCCGCCGGCGGCGTGGAAGTGGTTCACGTCGGCGTCGCCGTTCGGGTAGATGCGCGTGAGCAGCGGCACCACGGCCGACAACTCGTCGAAGTCATTCCAGTCGATCACGATGCCGGCCGCCTTGGCGATGGCCACCAGGTGCAGCGTGTGGTTGGTGGAGCCGCCGGTGGCCAGCAGGCCCACCACGGCGTTGACGATACATTTCTCATCGACGATGCGGCCCACCGGCAGGTACTCGCCCTGCTCGGTGATTTGCGCGGCGCGCTGGGCCGCGGCGGCGGTGAGCGCGTCGCGCAGCGGCGTGTTCGGCGTGATGAAAGCGGCGCCAGGCAGGTGCAGGCCCATTACTTCCATCAGCATCTGGTTGCTGTTGGCGGTGCCGTAGAAGGTACAGGTGCCGGCGCCGTGGTAGGACTGGGACTCGCCTTCCAGCAGTTCGTCGCGGGTGGCCTTGCCTTGCGCGTAGCGCTGGCGGATGGCGGCCTTTTCCTTGTTGGACAGGCCGGTGGTCATCGGACCGGCCGGCACGAACACCGCCGGCAGGTGGCCGAAGTGCAGCGCGCCGATCAGCAGGCCAGGCACGATCTTGTCGCACACGCCCAGGTAGACGGCGGAGTCGAACATATTATGCGACAGGGCGATGCCGGTCGACATGGCGATGGCGTCGCGCGAGAACAGCGACAGTTCCATGCCGGGCTGGCCCTGGGTCACGCCGTCGCACATGGCGGGCACACCACCGGCGAACTGCGCCACCGCGCCGACCTTGCGCACGGCATCCTTGATGATGGCCGGGAAGCCTTCGAACGGCTGGTGCGCCGACAGCATGTCGTTGTAGGCCGAAACGATGGCCACGCTGGGCTTCTTCAGCTCTTTCAGCGCCAGCTTGTCGTTGGGTGGAAAAGCGGCGAATCCGTGCGCCAGGTTGGTACACGCCAGCACGCCGCGCTGCGGGCCTTTGACGCGCGCCGCCTCCAGGTGGGCCAGGTAAGCGCCGCGCGAAGGCCGGGAGCGCTGGATTATCCGTGCTGTTACGGTTTCAAGTACAGGATGCACCGCCATGATCGTTCCTTATGAAGTAATTGCATGAAATTTTACTACAAAATTAGCAGAACGCACGCCCTTTCTTATCAATACAGGTCTGCCGCGCCCCCGATTCCCGGCCGTGGAATACGCTCCGTAGCCCGTCCAATTGAACATTTGTAGTGAATTTACCTGTTTTTCCTGTATTATGGACAATATCCCCCAAACCAGAGCCGACACATTATGCGCCAGCCCGCCCTCACCACCACCGCCGCCTACCAGGCCCTCGCCGCCCACCACATCGACATCCAGGACAAGACGCTGCGCCAACTGTTCGCCGCCGATCCCAAGCGCTTCGAACGCATGTCGCTGGACGCCGCCGGCCTGTACCTGGACTATTCGAAAAACCGCCTGACGGCCGACACCATCGCCCTGCTGGCCAACCTGGCCCGCACGCGCGGCGTGGAGCAGCGCCGCGACGCCATGTTCGCCGGGGAAAAAATCAATACTACCGAAGGCCGCGCCGTGCTGCATACGGCGCTGCGTATGCCGCGCGGCAAGGCATTGAATGTGGCGGGCCAGGACGTGGCGGCCGACGTGCACGCGGTGCTGGACCGCATCCGCGTGTTCAGCGACAAGGTGCGCAACGGCTCCTGGCTGGGCCACAACGGCAAGGCCATCACCGACATCGTCAACATCGGCATCGGCGGCTCGGACCTGGGCCCGAAAATGGCCTGCCTGGCGCTGCGCTCCTACTCGCACCCGCGCCTGAAGATGCACTTCGTTTCCAACGTGGACGGCCACGACATGGAAGCCACGCTGGCGCAGGTGAACCCGGACAGCACGCTGTTTATCGTCGCCTCCAAGACCTTCACCACCGCCGAGACCATGCTCAACGCCCAGACCGCGCGCAGCTGGTTCCTGCAGCACGGCACCGAGGCCGCGCTGGCCAAGCACTTCGTGGCCGTGTCCACCAACACGCAGGCAGTCACCGCCTTCGGCATCGACCCCGACAACATGTTCCCGTTCTGGGACTGGGTCGGCGGCCGCTACTCGGTGTGGTCGGCCATCGGCCTGCCGGTGGCGCTGGCGGTGGGCTTCGGCTACTTCAGCGACTTCCTGGCCGGCGCGCACGAGTTGGACGAGCACTTCCGCAGCGCGCCGCTGGAGCAGAACCTGCCGGTGCTGCTGGCCATGATCGGCTTCTGGAACCGCCAGTTCCTGGGTTGCGCTTCCCTTTCCATCGCCCCCTACCACCAGGACCTGAACCGCTTCCCGGCCTACCTGCAGCAGCTCGACATGGAAAGCAACGGCAAGCGCGTCACGCGCAACGGCGCCGCGCTGGACACGCCGACCTGCCCGGTGGTCTGGGGCGAATGCGGCACCAACGCGCAGCACGCCTACTTCCAGCTGCTGCACCAAGGCACCGACATCGTGCCGATGGACTTCATCGCTGCGCTGCGCCCGACCCACGACCTGCCCGACCACCATGACGCGCTGCTGGCCAACTGCTTCGCGCAGTCGGAAGCGTTCATGACCGGCAAGACCGAGGATGAAGTGCGCGCCGAACTGAAAGCGCAAGGCCTGGCGCCCGAGCAGATCGACCAGCTGGCGCCGCACAAGACCTTCCCCGGCAACCGCCCGTCCAACACCATCCTGGTGGACGTGCTGAGCCCCGCCGCGCTGGGCGCGCTGATCGCGCTGTACGAGCACAAGACTTTTGTGCAAGGCGTGCTGTGGGACGTGAACAGCTTCGACCAGTGGGGCGTGGAGCTGGGCAAGGTGCTGGCCAAGAACATCCAGTCCGAGCTGACGGGCGAAGCGCAGCCCGCGCGCCACGACAGCTCCACCAACGGCCTGATCGCGCTGGCCAAGGCCGCGCAGAACCTGCGCTAAGGACAGCGACATGAGCTATCACGTGGAAGCATTCAGCGCCGGCGCCATGCTGGTGGGCGAGAGCCCGCTGTGGCATCACGCCGAACAGACCCTGTACTGGGTGGACATCGAAGGCTTCGCCATCCACAGCCTGAAGCCGGCCACCGAGGAGCACCGCAAGTGGCCAATGGCCAGCGAGCCCTCGGCACTGGCGATTGCCGGCGGCGGCGGCCTGGCCGTATCCACCCGCGCCGGCTTCATGCACCTGAACACCGGCGACGGCAGCTTGACCGCCATCGCGCCGGCGCCGTACGACACCGCCACCACCCGCTTCAACGACGGCAAGGTGGACGCGGCCGGCCGCTTCTGGGTCGGCACCATCTACGAGCCGCGCGACAAGCAGGCCGCCGAGATGTTCGTGCTGGAACGCGGCGTGGTGCGCACCGCCTGGTCGGGCGGCATGACCAACTCCAACGGCCTGGCCTTCAGCCCGGACGGCCGCGCCATGTACCACGCCGACACTGCCGCGCACCGCGTCACGCGCTACGACTACGACCTGGCCAGCGGCACGCCATCCAACCCGCAAGTGCTGCACCAGTTCTCGGCCGACAAGGCCAGCAACTACGGCGGCCGCCCGGACGGCGCGGCGGTCGATAGCGAAGGCAATTACTGGGTGGCGATGTTCGAAGGCGGCCGCATCGCCAAGCTGTCGCCCTCGGGCCAGCTGCTGGGCGAGATTGCGCTGCCGGTGCGCTGCCCGACCATGGTGGCCTTCGGCGGCGCCGACCTGAAGACACTGTACATCACCAGCGCCAGCAAGCGCCCCGCTGAAGAACTGGCCCAGCACCCGCTCAGCGGCCATGTGCTGCAAGTGCGCATGCAAGTCCCAGGAATGCCGGCTCCAGCCTACATCGGGTAGGCAAGGTAGGCCGAACAGCAGCCACTCCCCGCCGCAATGTAGTAAATTTTCTTGATTTATCGATTTTTGTGTAGTAAATTTTCACAACCTGCAGCACAACTTTTGCGATCCCACACATATTATGGCTCTTACCGATTTTGATCTGGTTCTGTTTGGCGGCAGCGGCGACCTGTCGATGCGTAAACTCCTGCCCGCGATGTACTCCCGCGACGTCTGCGGCGACCTGCCCCCGACTGCGCGCATCATCTGCGTCGGCCGCCAGGAGTCCAGCCAGGAAGAGTTCATCAATGTGGTCAACACCACGTCCAAGCCGCTGATCAAGTCGCCCGAGGTCACGCCGGAAGCGTGGGCCCGCTTCACAGCGCGCATCGTCTACGTGTCGCTCAACGCCACCGACGCCGGCACTTACGGCGCGCTGGTGGACTCGCTGCGCGAAGACCCGGCCATCACCCGCGTGTACTACCTGGCCACGCCGCCGGCCATCTTCTCGCAGATCTGCGACAACCTGAAGGATAACGGCCTGGTCACCAAGAACTCGCGCGTGGTGCTGGAAAAGCCGCTCGGCCGCGACCTGGCCTCGGCCAAGCAGATCAACGCCGAAGTAGGCCAGGTGTTCGAGGAATCGCAGATCTACCGTATCGACCACTACCTGGGCAAGGAAACCGTGCAGAACCTGCTGGCCCTGCGCTTCGGCAACATCCTGTTCGAGCCGCTGTGGCGCCGCGAATGGATTTCGGACGTGCAGATCACCATTGCCGAGAAGCTGGGCGTCGGCAACCGCATCGGCTACTACGACACCTCGGGCGCGCTGCGCGACATGCTGCAGAACCACCTGCTGCAGCTGCTGTGCATCGTGGCCATGGAGCCGCCGACCTCGATCGCGCCCGACGCCGTGCGCGACGAGAAGCTGCAGGTGCTGCGTTCGCTGAAGAAGTTCACCCCCGCCACGCTGGCGCAGAACATCGTGCGCGGCCAGTACCGCGCCGGCCACGTGGACGGCCAGGCCGTGCCGGGCTACCGCGACGAGCCGGACGCGCCGCAGAAATCGCGCACCGAGACCTTTGTCGCCATGAAGGCTGAAATCGACACCTGGCGCTGGGCCGGCGTGCCGTTCTACCTGCGCACCGGCAAGCGCATGGCCGATTCGCTGGCCGAGATCGTGGTGCGCTTCAAGCAGATTCCGCACTCCATCTTCAACCAGCCGACCAACAGCTTCCAGCCCAACTGCCTGGTGATCCGCTTGCAGCCGGACGAAGGCCTGCGCATGAACCTGATGGCCAAGACGCCGGGCGAAGGTATGCGCCTCAAGCCTGCCGAGCTGGAACTGGACTTCCGCGAAACCTTCAAGTCGCCGCGCATGGACGCCTACGAGCGCTTGCTGCTCGACGTGCTGCGTGGCCAGCTGACGCTGTTCATGCGCGGCGACGAACTGGAAGCGGCGTGGGAGTGGGTGGAGCCTATCCTGAACCACTGGGAGCAGGACGAGGGCGCGCCAACGCCGTACGCGTCCGGCACCTGGGGCCCGGCCGCCGCCAGCGCACTGATCGGACGCGACGGCCTGCAGTGGCGCGAAGAAGCCCTGCCTGAAGACTAAAAAAGTGCAGCGCAAGGAGTCTGGCCCTGCAGGGCCAGACCGTTCCGCAGGCGCGGTGCAGTGCACCGCGAAACCCCTGCTTCACCATTGCCTGAAGACTAAGGAAGACCAAGCCGTGCTACTCGATTCCATCCGCACCCAGCTCGACTCGCTCTCCAAATCGGAGCGCAAGGTCGCGCTGGCGGTGCTGGACCACCCGGACCTGATCGTCGACCAGAACATCACTGCGCTGGCGCGCGCCGCGCAGGTGTCCGAACCGACCGTGGTGCGCTTTTGCCGCACCCTGGGCTACGACGGCTGGCACGAGTTCAAGCTGAAGCTGGCGCAGGGCCTGGCCCTGGCACTGCCCGGCCTGAACGAGCAGCCGGCCCAGGACGACCTGGCGGCGGACCTGGTCAACAAGATTTGCAGCCGCTCCATCAACACCCTGCTGGACCTGCGCAACAACCTCAAGCCGGAAGCGATCCAGCAGGCGCTCGACATCCTCAAGCGCGCCAACAAGATCGAATTCTACGGCCAGGGCACGTCGGGCATCGTGGCGGCGGACGCGCAGCACAAATTCTTCCGCTCCGGCGTGCCGACCGTGGCCTACGCCGACCCGTCGATCCACAGCATTGCCGCCGCCCTGCTGCGCACCGGCGACGCGGTGGTGGCCATTTCGCAGCGCGGCAACAGCCCGGCGCTGGTACGCTCGGTGAAGCTGGCGCGGCGCGGCGGCGCCGACGTGATCGTGCTGGCGCCGTCCGGCACGCCGCTGGCCGAACTGGCGACGGTGCTGATCCCGATCGACCTGATCTTCAACATCGACCCCTACACGCCGATTTCGGCGCGCCTGGCCTACCTGGTGGTGATCGACGTGCTGGCGGTCGGCCTGGCCCTGCAGCGCGGCCCGGAATTCCGCAAGAAGATGCAGAACGCGCAGAAAGCGCTGCAGGAATTCGACCTGCAGTTCGACTCGTTTATCGGCTGAGCCTTCAGAAGTGGTTGCGCAGCAGTACGCCCAGCAGCAAGCCGCTGTTGGCCATGATGTAGCCGATGATCCAACGCCGCTCGCGGCCCATTTCGTAGATCAGGGCGTCTAGGCGTTCGGTCTGTTTGCTTAGACCCTGCTGGAAATCCGTGTGCTGCTCCTGCAACGCCTGATGAAACTCGCTGCGCTGCTCCTGCAACGCCTGATAAAACTCGCTGCGCTGCTCCTGCAGCGCCTGATGGAATTCGCTACGCTGGTCCTGCAAACCTTGGCGAACCTCGGCACGCAGGCCGTCGAGCGCCTGCGTGAATTCAATGCGCATCGCATCCACCGAACGCTGCAACGGGCCCAGCGCCATGACGACATTGTCCATATTGACCTTCAGCCTCACGATACGGCTCTCTGGTCCATGTTCGTCACCGGTGCTAACTCTGTCAAGCGGCGGGGAATTCATTTTGCGCTCCTGTCCGGCAGATCCCTCCATCGTGCCCTCCATGCGGAAAACGATTTTGACAAGGCGCAAACACGTGCAATTCAGCCGCCGCCTATGCCTTCCGTGATCCTGCCGCTGCCGCCGCACTCGGAACAAGGCTGGCCGCCGGCCAGCTTGCCGGTGCCACGGCAGGCAGGGCATACGTCCTCGCCGGTGCCTGGGGTGCCCGGCGCGGCGTCGTCGCCGGGCTCGATGTCGGGTTTGTCGTTGTTGACGTTGCTCATGGCCGCCTCCTTGCGCGTGTGATCGGACGTCCAGCCTACCGCCGGCGGCGCGCGCCATCTGCGCGCCAGTTCACACAGGCCACACGGGTGGCGGCCATGATCAGCAGCATTCCCCGCGCGTCTTGTAGGTCAGTACCGGCCGGCTCTTTGCCATCACCCGCACCAGCCCGGCGCCCTCCAGGCTGGCCAGCACCGAACCGGCATCCTTGTACGCTTGCGGCGCCTCCTCGTAAATCAGCGCGCGGTCGGCGCAAATCACGCGGCCACCGAACGACGTGCGCGCCAGCTGCGCCGGAGTGGCCTTGCGCACCAGCCGGTCCTTGCAATCGCCGCGCGCCCACTTGCGGCCGGCGCCGTGGGCCAGCGACTGCAGGCTGACGCTGTCGGCCACCGGCAGCGGCCGGATCAGGTAGCTGTGGTCGTCGCGCGAGCCCGGCAACAGCACCGGCCCCGCGTCGGCCGGGTTGGCGCCCTTGCGGTGCAGCCAGCCCTGCTCGCCTTCGATCACGTCCGCCGCGATCAAGTTGTGGTGCACGTCCAGCACCGGCAAGGCCTGGCAGCGCAGCCGCTGCCGCACGCGCAGCGCTATCATTTTCCGGTTCAGGCGGGCGAACGCCAGCGCCGCGTCGTGCTGCAGCAGGTAAGCCTGCGCGGCCGGCGTATCCTGCTCCAGGCCGGCATGGCCGTGCGCGTCCACGTGCGCGCGCAGCACCGCGCCGCCCAAGCCGCGCGAACCGCTGTGCACCACCAGCTGCAAGGCCCGGCCCACCAGCCCGGCGCCTTCGAACAGCGCCGGTTCGTCCACCTGCACCACCGCCTGCAGCTCGACGAAATGGTTGCCCAGGCCGATGGTGCCCAGCGCGCGCATGCAGGCCGGGTCCAGGCCCGCCAGCCGCAGCCGGCCCGCCAGCGCAGCCAGTTCAGCGACCAGCCAGGGCGCCACCACCTGCAGCCGGTCCAGCTCGTCCGCAGCGGGCGGCGCGTCCAGGCTGCCGATCTGCTTGTCGAGCTTGTCGAGGCTGACCTTGCCGACCGCCAGATCGGTCTGCCACAGCCCCACACCGCAGCCGATGTCGCCGCCGCACAAGGCAGGATAAAACCGTCCCACCGAGAAAAATGCCGCGCCGACCGGGTAACCGCGCCCCGGATGCAGGTCAGGCAGGCCCACTGCGCGGCGCATGCCGGGCAGCTGGGAAGTGATGGCCAGCTGCTGCAGTGCAGCATCCTCCAGCCACAGTTTGTCCGACGCGACCACGGCGGCGCGGTCGGATACCACACGAATGTATTTGCCCATTCTGTATTTCCATAAAAGATGCTCAGGAAATGGGCTGCTGGCGATGACTAGCGCGTGACGCGGAGGGATGCCAGGCCCATCGGGAAAGTATCGAGTTGTGCATGAATCATAAAAACTCCTTTCTGGGGGATAAGGGCACTGGTTGAAGGGAAGTCAATATTACCCTAGCCACATGTGTTTGACACACCGCAGCAAAAATATTTAACAGTGTTTCATTTCCTGCCTGCCCTGACATTTTTACAAAGTTGCCCTTGTGAGTGCCGGTTTTTCTTACACTGACGCCGCGAAGTTTTCCCCCGATGAACTTAACTTGATGATTATCAACATCAATTTATTTCTGGCACGGCGATTGCATAGAGTTCCGTACTCCCAACAACTGTTAATGGAACGGAACATGAAAAAACTACTCACCACCAGTGTATTGGCCGCCATCGGTTTGTTGGCTGCCCTGCCCGCATCGGCCACGACGATCGCCTACACCAGCACGGTCACTGCGACCAACACGACTTACGCGAAGACCCTGACCTTCGACATCAACAACCACGCCTTCCTCGGCAGCGGCGTGCTGGACTGGACTTTCCTGTTCAATCCAAGCTTCAGCCTGCTGGGCACCAGCATCAGTGAAGCCAAACTGTACGTCTCGGCGCGCCAGGCCACCGGCGCCAACGACTTCATGTCGGTCAACAGTTCGCCGCTGGTCGGCGCGCTGCTGGCAGGAAACGGCAACAATCCGATCGAGACCGAATACAACTTGCTCTCGCTGTTCAACACCAACAATACCTGGTCCGCCGGCAACCCGCTGTCGCTGGCGATGCAGCTGAACTATGCCCAGCCGGCCTCGCCGAACAACAAGGCGATGACGCTGGAATATGCGCGCGTCAGCCTGAAGTTCGCCGACATCACCAACAACACCAATAACAACGGCGGTGGAGGCGGCAGCGGCAACGCCGTGCCGGAACCCGGCACCGCCGCCCTGTTCGGCCTGGGCCTGGCCGGCGCCCTGCTGGCACAGCGCCGCCGCCGTCAGGCATAAGCACCTCAAGCTTGAGCGCCAAGGCCAGGCACCAGGCCTGGCACGCAGCGCTGCTGCCGCGGGAGAGGATTGTGTACAATATGCTACCCAAGTCCTCAACCTCAGCAGCAGCCCTGCGCGCAACCATGAACCAACTCGAACAGCTCAAGCAATACACCACCGTTGTTGCCGATACCGGCGATTTCCAGTCGATCAAGGCCTACACCCCGCGCGACGCCACCACCAATCCGTCGCTGATCCTGAAAGCCGTTCAGAAAGACGAGTACAAGCCGCTGCTGCAAAAAGCGGTGCAGGACAATCCGAACGCTGCCACCGGCGACATCATCGACCACCTGCTGATCGCCTTCGGCACCGAAATCCTGAAGATCATCCCGGGCCGCGTCTCCACCGAGATCGACGCCAAGCTGTCCTTCGACACCGAAGGCAATGTGGCCAAGGGCCGCGAGCTGATCGCGCTGTACGAGAAGGCCGGCATCCCGCGCGAGCGCGTGCTGATCAAGATCGCCTCCACCTGGGAAGGCATCCAGGCCGCCCGCATCCTGGAACAGGAAGGCATCCGCTGCAACATGACGCTGCTGTTCTCGCTGAGCCAGGCCATCGCCTGTGCCGAAGCGGGCGCCCAGCTGATTTCGCCTTTCGTCGGCCGTATCTACGACTGGTACAAGAAGAGCACCGGCATCGACTACGCGGGCGCGGAAGACCCGGGCGTGCAATCGGTCAAGCGCATCTACAACTACTACCGCAAGTTCGGCTACGACACCGAAGTGATGGGCGCGAGCTTCCGCAACACCGGCCAGATCCTGGAACTGGCCGGCTGCGACCTGCTGACCATCAGCCCGGACCTGCTGCAAGCGCTGGCCGACGCCAATGCACCGGTGGAGCGCAAGCTGAGCGCGGACGCCAGCGCCAATGCCACCGTCGGCAAGATCGCCGTCGATGAAAAGACCTTCCGCTTCATGATGAACGAAGACGCGATGGCCACCGAGAAGCTGGCAGAAGGCATCCGCGCCTTCTGCGCCGACTCGGGCAAACTGAAGCAGATCATTTCCGGCATGCGCTGATCGCGCGCGGCGCAATACGGCGAAAAAAGGCCAGGCCCACCGACGTGCGCCTGGCCTTTTGTATCTTTCAACGCGGAAATTTGTACAAAACGTTACATTTGACACTGTTATACAATGGCCGGCACTGCCTTTGTAAATAGAACAAGCTAAGGGCAAGCACCTAGAAAACCTCAACATTACCTCCAGAGACATCTATGAGATCAGTCCCACGCTGCACTCCCGTCGCCGCCGCCATCATCACTCTCTCCATGCTGGCTGCCTGCGGAAAGAAAGATGACAAAGCCGGCGCCGCCCCACCGCCACCGCAAGTCGCCGTCTACACAGTCGCCCCCGCCACCCTCACCCTCTCCACCGAACTGCCAGGCCGCCTCGAAGCATCGCGCGTGGCGCAGGTGCGCGCGCGCACGCCCGGCATCGTGCTGCAGCGCGTGTACAAGGAGGGTTCGGACGTGAAGGCCGGCGAGATCCTGTTCCGCATCGACCCGGCGCAATTCCAGGCGTCCTACGACAGCGCTCAAGCGGCCGTGGCCAAAGCCGAAGCCAACCTGGCGCAGGCCGAGCTGAAAGTGAAACGCTACAAGCCGCTGCTGGCCGCGCAGGCCGTCAGCAACCAGGAATACGACGACGCGGTCACGGCGCAGAAACAGGCCGCCGCCGACCTGGCCACCACGCGCGCCGCCCGCACCACCGCCGGCCTGACGCTGGGCTACGCCACCGTGACCTCGCCGATCTCCGGCCGCGTGGGCCGCGCGCTGGTGACCGAGGGCGCGCTGGTGGGCCAGGGTGAAGCGACGCCGATGGCGACCGTACAGACGCTCGATCCGATCTACGTGACCATCACCCAGTCGTCCACCGAAGTGCTGCGCCTGCAGCGCGCGCTGGCGGCCGGCAAGCTCAAAGGCGCAGGCAACGGCGCCGCCAAAGTGACCCTGGTGACCGAGGACGGCCAGCCTTATCCGCAGTCGGGCAAGCTGCTGTTCTCGGACGTGGCGGTGGACGAAACCACCGGTTCGGTGGCCATGCGCGCCGAGTTCCCGAACCCCAACCGCACCCTGCTGCCGGGCATGTACGTGCGCGCGCGCCTGGAACAGGCGGTCAACGAAGCCGCGCTGCAAGTGCCGCAGCAGGCCGTGGTGCGCGGCCCGGAAGGCGCCACCGTGATGGTGGTCGGTGCGGACAACAAGGTCACCGCCGTGCCGGTCAAAGCCGATGCGGCGCAGAACGGCAGCTGGATCGTCAGCTCCGGCCTGAAAGGCGGCGAGCGCGTGATCGTGGAAGGCTTCCAGAAGACCAAGCCGGGCGGCACCGTTACGCCGGCGCCGTGGCAAGGCCCGGTTGCCGCCACGCCGGGCGGCGCGCCTGCGGCGCCAGCGCCGGCATCCGCGCCGGCCGCAGCAGCGCCGGCCGCCGGCAAGTAACCGGGAGCTCAGATGGCAAAATTCTTCATCGACCGCCCCGTCTTCGCGTGGGTGATCGCCCTGTTCATCCTGCTGGGTGGCGCACTGGCGATTACCATGCTGCCGGTGGCGCAGTACCCCACCATCGCGCCGCCGTCCATCGTCATCAGCGCCAACTACCCGGGCGCCACCGCCCAGGTGCTGGACGACGCGGTCACCAGCGTGATCGAGCAGGAAATGAACGGCGCCGACGGCTTGCAATACGTCGAATCGCAGAGCGAAGCCAATGGCTCGGTCTCGATCACCGTCACCTTCCTGCCCGGCACCAACCCCGACCTGGCCGCCGTGGACGTGCAGAACCGCATCAAGCGCGTCGAATCGCGCCTGCCGCAGGCAGTCACCCAGCAGGGCGTGCAGGTCAACAAGTCGCGCTCCAACATCCTGATGTTCGTGGGCGCCTCGTCCAGCGACGGCAAGATGGATACCGCCGCCATCGGCGACTACCTGGCGCGCAACGTGGTCAACGAGATCAAGCGCCTGCCCGGCGTGGGCCAGGCCCAGCTGTTCGGCACCGAGCGCGCCATGCGCGTGTGGGTCGATCCGGCCAAGCTGGTGGGCTACAAGCTGACCATGGCCGACGTCACCGCCGCCATCCGCGCGCAGAACGCGCAGGTCGCCGCCGGTACCTTGGGCGACCTGCCTGCGCCGCGCTTCCAGACCTACTCCGCGCCCGTGGTGGTGCAGGGCCAGCTCACCTCGCCCGAGGAATTCGGCAAGGTGGTGCTGCGCGCCAGCGGCACCGGCGCCACCGTGCGCCTGTCGGACGTGGCCCGCATCGAAATGGCCGGCGCCAACTTCAACATCAGCGCGCGCCTGAACGGCAAGCCCTTCGTCGCCATCGCCGTGCAGCAGTCGCTGACCGGCAACGCGCTGGCCACTGCGGAACTGGTGCGCAACAAGATGGAAGAGCTGTCCAAGTTCTTCCCGCCCGGCCTGACCTACACCGTGCCGTACGACACCTCGCTGTTCGTCAAGATCTCGATCGAGGAAGTGGTCAAGACGCTGCTGGAAGCGGTGCTGCTGGTGTTCATCGTGATGTACGTGTTCCTGCAGAACTTCCGCTACACCCTGATCCCCACCATCGTGGTGCCGGTGGCCCTGCTGGGCACCTTCGCCGTGATGCAGCTGGCCGGCTTCTCCATCAACGTGCTGACCATGTTCGGCATGGTGCTGGCGATCGGCATCCTGGTCGATGACGCCATCGTGGTGGTCGAGAACGTGGAACGCATCATGAGCGAGGAAGGCCTGTCGCCGCGCGACGCCACGCGCAAGGCCATGTCGCAGATCACCGGCGCCATCATCGGCATCACGCTGGTGCTGATCGCCGTGTTCATCCCGATGGCCTTCTTCGGCGGCGCCGTGGGCGCGATCTACCGCCAGTTCTCGCTGTCCATGGTGTCGTCCATGGTGTTCTCGGCGCTGATGGCGCTGACGCTCACGCCGGCGCTGTGCGCCACCATCCTGAAACCGGTGGAAGCGGGCCACCACCACGAGAAGAAAGGCTTCTTCGGCTGGTTCAACCGCGGCTTCGCCAGGACCGCCACCGGCTACCAGGGCGTGATCGCGCGCATGCTGGGCCGCACCGGCCGCTACATGGTGATCTTCCTGCTGATCTGCGGCGTGGTGGGCTGGCTGTACGCGCGCCTGCCGTCGTCCTTCCTGCCGAACGAAGACCAGGGCTACATCATCACCAACGTGCAGCTGCCGCCTGGCGCTTCCAAGAGCCGCACCGAGGCGGTGCTGGCCAAGGTGGAAGAGTACATGGCCAAGCAGCCCGGCGTGGCGCGCACCATCGCCGTGGCAGGTTTCAGCTTCTCGGGCAACGGCCAGAACGCCGGCCTGGTGTTCGTGCCGCTGAAGGACTGGAGCGAGCGCGGCGCGGAAGACTCGGCCGACAAGATCGCCGGCCGCGCCTTCGGCGCGCTGTCCGGCATCGCCGACGCCATTGTCTTCCCGCTCAGCCCTCCGCCGATCCGCGAACTGGGCAACGCCACCGGCATCACGGCGCGCCTGCAGGACCGCAGTTCGCAAGGCCACGCGGCGCTGGTGGCCGCGCGCAACCAGCTGCTCGGCCTGGCCGGCAAGAGCCCCATCCTGGCCGGGGTGCGCCCCGAGGGCCTGGAAGACGCCCCGCAGCTGCAGGTGGACGTCGACCGCGACAAGGCCAACGCCCTCGGCGTGGCCTTCGCCGACATCAATAGCGCGCTGTCGGTGGCCTTCGGCTCCAGCTACGTCAACGATTTCACCAGCAGCGGGCGCCAGCAGCGCGTGGTGGTGCAGGCCGACGCGCCGCAGCGCCTGCAGCCGGAAGACTTGCTGCGCCTGAACGTGCGCTCGGCGTCCGGCTCCATGGTGCCGCTGTCCTCGTTCGCCACCTCGCGCTGGATCAACGGTCCGGTGCAGCTGGTGCGCTACAACGGCTATCCCGCCATCAAGCTGACCGGCAACGCGGCTCCCGGCCGCAGCACCGGCGAGGCGATGGACGAGCTGGAACGCCTGGCGCAGCAGCTGCCGCCCGGCTTCGGCATCGAATGGACCGGCCAGTCGCTGGAGGAAAAAACCTCCGGCTCGCAGGCGCCGGCGCTGTTCGCGCTGTCCATGCTGGCGGCCTTCCTGGTGCTGGCCGCGCTGTACGAGAGCGAATCGATCCCGGTGGCGGTGCTGCTGGTGGTGCCGCTGGGCGTGCTGGGCGCGCTGCTGGGCGCCACCATCCGCGACCTGCCGAACGACGTGTACTTCAAGGTGGGCCTGATCGCGATTATCGGGCTCTCGGCCAAGAACGCGATCCTGATCATCGAGTTCGCCAAGGACCTGCAGGCGCAGGGCAAGGGCCTGGTGGAAGCGACGCTGGAAGCGGTGCACCTGCGCTTCCGTCCCATCATCATGACCTCGCTGGCCTTCATCCTCGGCGTGCTGCCGCTGGTGGTGGCCTCCGGCGCCGGTTCGGCCAGCCAGCGCGCCATCGGCACCGGCGTGATGGGCGGCATGATCACCGCCACGGTGCTGGCGGTGTTCCTGGTGCCGGTGTTCTTCGTCGTGGTGCGCAAGATATTCAAGGGAAGCGAACGCCAGCGCCGCCTGGCCGCGCATGAACTCGACCTTCCGGAGAAAAAAGCATGATGAAAACCAAACACAAGCAAAGCGTCCTGGCTGCCGCAGCCGCGCTGCTGCTGTCGGGCTGCTCGCTGGCGCCCACCTACCAGCGCCCCGCGGCGCCGGTAGCGGCGGCCTACCCTGCCGTGCCGGCGGCCGCCGGCGCCACGGCCAACGCAGCCGCGCCGGCCAGCGCGGGCAAGCCCGCCGCCGACACCGGCTGGCGCGAGTACTTCCCCGACCAGCGCCTGCAGCAGCTGATCGCTACCGCGCTGGAATACAACCGCGACCTGCGCACGGCCGCGCTGCGCATCGAAGAGGCGCGCGCAGCCTACAATATCCAGTCGGCCGACCGCCTGCCCACCCTGAACGGCACGCTGGGCGGCACCCGCGCCCGCACCCCGCGCTCGGTGTCCGCCACCGGCCAGGACATCACCAGCAGCCGCTTCGACGCCGGCCTGGGCATTTCCGCCTTCGAGCTGGACTTCTTCGGCCGCGTGAAAAGCCTGAACGACGCCGCCCTGGCCAGCTACCTGGCCAGCGACGAAGCGCGCCAGGCGGCGCAGATCAGCGTGGTGGCCGAAGTGGCGAAGGCCTACTTCACCGAGCGCGCCTTCGCCGAGCAGTACCGGCTGGCACAGCAGACCTATGAAGCGCGCGCCCGCACCTACAAGCTCACCCAGCAGCGCATGGAAGTGGGCGCGTCCTCGCGCCTGGACCTGCGTTCGAACGAAACGCTGATGGAAACGGCGCGCGTGGCCGCGCTCACCTTGGCGCGCCAGCGCGCGCAGGCTCAAAACGCGCTGACGCTGCTGGTGGGCCGGGCCCCTGCCGCCGATGCCACCGCTGCCGGCGCCATGGCCAGCGACGCCGACATCGACGCCATGAGCGCGGTGCCGGAAGGCCTGCCGTCCGAGCTGGTGGCGCGCCGTCCCGACATCCGCGCCGCCGAGCAGCGCCTGCTGGCGGCCAACGCCAACATCGGCGCGGCGCGCGCGGCCTTCTTCCCGCGCATCAGCCTGACCGCCGCCATCGGCAGCAGCAGCCCGGACATCTCCGGCCTGTTCGACAGCGGCACCGGCAGCTGGTCCTTCGTGCCGCAGCTGGTGCTGCCCATCTTCGACGCCGGCCGCAACCGCGCCAACCTGAACCTGAGCGAAGTGCGCAAGAACATCGCCGTGGCCGACTACGAGAAGACCATCCAGACCGCCTTCCGCGAAGTGGCCGACGCGCTGGCCGCGCGCAGCTACCTGGGCGACCAGGTGGCGGCGCAGCGCGCCGTGCAGGATGCGCAGGCGGACCGCCTGAAGCTGCTGCAGCTGCGCTTCGAGAACGGCGTGGCCAGTTCGCTCGACGTGCTCGACGCGCAGCGCGAACTGTTCAGCGCCGAGCAGTCGCTGGTGCAGGCGCGCCTGCTGCGCACCACCAGCGCCATCGACCTGTACCGCGCGCTGGGAGGCGGGTTGAAATAATGGCGTCGCCCATCATCATCCGCCTCGGCGGGCGGGCGCGCCTGCGCATCGCCGCCGAAGGCATGCAGGCGGCCGACGTGGCCATCGTCCCGGCGGCGGCGGGCGGGCCGAAAGGCCTGATCCTGCACGGCCTGGACCGCTGGCTGTTCGGCGACTTCCTGAAACGGGCGCCGCGCCAGCGCCGCCTGATCGGCGCCTCCATCGGCGCCTGGCGCATGGCCGCCGCCGCCTTCGACGATCCGGACACGGCGCACAAGCGCCTGGCCCATCTGTATGCGCACCAGCGCTACCCGGCCAAGGTGGATGCGGCCTACGTCAGCAACACCTGCCGCGCCCTGCTTGACGAACTGCTGGACGGGCGCGGCGCCGAAGCGCTCGACAGCCCGCGCTACTCGCTGTCCATCATCACCGCGCGCGGCGCCGGACCGCTGGCGCAGGCGGCCGGCAGCCGCTGGCGCGAGCTGGCCGGCTTCCTGCGCGCCGCCGCCGGCAACGCCGTCTCGCGCAGCCGCCTGGCCAGCGCCATGGAACGCGTGATCTTCCACGACGCGCGCGACGGCCAGGACTGGCTGCGCCAGCGATTCGACGCCTTCGCCAACCACTTCGTCGGCCTGTCCGAACACAACCTGCGCGACGCGCTGCTGGCCTCGGGCTCGATTCCCATGGTGCTGCAGGCGGTCGCCGGCATCGCCGGCGCACCGGCGGGCGCCTACTGGGACGGCGGCCTGATCGACTACCACCTGCACCTGCCCTACCAGCGCGACCCCGGCCTGGTGCTGTACCCGCACTTCAGCGACTACATCGTGCCCGGCTGGCTGGACAAGTCGATGCCGTGGCGCCGCGCCCGCGACGCCGCGCTGGAGAACGTGATCCTGGTCTCGCCATCGCCGGCCTTCCTGGCCACACTGCCGAACCGGAAAATGCCGGACCGCGCCGACTTCAAGTTCTACGGCCAGAACCACGACACCCGCATCCGCGACTGGACCCGCTCCATCGGCGAAAGCGAACGCATGGCCGAAGCGTTCGCGCGCTGGAGCGAGAAGCCGGACTTGTCGCAAACGTCAGCATTCTAAAAAGGCCACCCGCGCTGTTGTAAAAAGCGGCTGCGCCAGTGCGCAACAGTTGCCCCCGGCGCGGCTATCGGCGCATACTCGTCGGTGCCGGTTGGCAAGAGACACGAGGGAGCGTCCAATGAATTTCCTGACCAATATGCGTATTGCCACCCGGCTCGCGGCCGGCTTCACCATCGTGCTGGCGCTGTCGGTGGTGGCCACCGGCTACGCCCTGGTGCACGCCCGCGCCAACGCCGAGGCGACCAAGCAGATGATGGCCAACCCGCTGGCCACCGAGCGCCTGGTATCGGACTGGTACGTGCTGATCTACTCGGCCATCGCGCGCACCGCGCTGTTTTCCCGCACCACCGACGAGCAGTTGCCCGTGGTGTTCGCCGACGTGGTGGCCGACAGCACCAAGCGCGGCTCGGCACTGATCAAGAAAATCGAAGAGCTCCTCGACACCGACGAGGAACGCGAAATCATGAAGACCATCGTCGGCCTGCGCAATCAGTACCAGGACGCCAAGAACAAGGTGATGGACGCCAAGAAGGCCGGCAACGCCGCCGAGTCCGAGCGCGCCTTCAAGGAAGTGTTCTCGCCGGCGGCCGATGCCTACCAGAAGCGCGTGCTGTTCCTGCTGGAGCACCAGCGCAAGGACATCGACGACACCGCCAAGGCCATCGACGCGGCCAACAGCCGCAGCACCATGCTGATGTCCCTGATGGGCGTGCTGCTGGTGGCGGCCGGCGCCGTGGCCGCCTACATCATCTCGCGCAGCATCACCCAGCCGCTGCGCTCGGCGCTGGCGGTGGCCTCGACCGTGGCGCAGGGCGACCTGACCACCAGCTTCAGCCAGGACAAGGCGCGCGACGAAATCGGCGAGCTGATGACGGCGCTGCACACCATGAACGACGCGCTGCGCAACGTGGTCAGCCAGGTGCAGACCGGCACCAACGCCATCGCCAGCGCCTCCAGCGAGATCGCCTCCGGCAATATGGACCTGTCGACCCGCACCGAAGAACAAGCCAGCTCGCTGGAGGAAACCGCGTCGTCGATGGAGCAACTGACCGCCACCGTGCGCCAGAACGCCGACAGCGCGCGCCAGGCCAACCAGCTGGCGCAGGCCGCCTCCGAAGTGGCGGTGAAAAGCGGCGTCATCGTCGGCCAGGTGGTCGACACCATGGGCGCCATCGACGCTTCGGCGCGCAAGATCGTCGACATCATCGGCGTCATCGACGGCATCGCCTTCCAGACCAACATCCTGGCCCTGAACGCGGCGGTGGAGGCGGCGCGCG